>CAZBTT010000871.1:0-1507 GCA_964494295.1 uncultured Acidobacteriota bacterium | reverse complement strand
GACCGTTACCAGACTGACGGCGCGGCTCATAGGGCCTCCACCGACCGTCGCTGCTTGACGGCCAGGCCGACAGCCAAGCCCAGGGCGATCAACGAAAGGAACTCGAGGCGCCCGGACCACATCTGCATGATGTAGAGGACCTTCAGCCCCGCAGGCATCGATGGCATGGTGATTCCTGCAGAGAACCCCACGTTCGCCGCCGCTGAGACGTACTCGAAAACCGCGGCACCCGGATCGTAGCCGTACGCGGCGCCCACGAGCCCGCCGGAGATGTAGCTCACGATGTAGAGCGTGAAGTACGTGAAGGCGCTTGCAATGATCTCCGGAGTCAGGAAGCGGTCCACCAGGTCATGGAAGCGCATCCTCACCACCGCCGATGGCGGCGAGAGCGCCTGCTTGACCGAAAGCGCCACAGCCGAGATGATCACGCCGATCCTGAGCGCCTTGATGCCGCCCGCCGTCGACGACACCATGCCGCCGAACGCCATTGCGAGGATGACGGCCACGACCGCCGTGCCGCCGAGTTGGCTCCACTGGCCCGAGTACACCGTCTGATGGCCCGTACCCGAGTGGGCCGAGACGATGTGGAACACGCCTTTGCGCCACACCTCGGACGCGCCGGTCAGGAGGGTACCCGCACCGAATGAAAGGGCGACGAAGCCCACAAGGACTGCGATGTTCGTGGCGAGGGTCCGCGCCTCAAGGTTCTTGAAGACCTCGCCCCGGTCTCCGCGCCACAGGTCGGCGTGCAGGTTGAAGTTCACCGTTCCCGCAAGCATGATGACCATCAGGGCACCCTCAAGATACGGATTGTGGTAGTAGAGGATGTTCTGTGATTGAGGGCCGAACCCCCCGGTATCGAAGGCCGCGATGGTCAGCCAGAAGCCGTGAAGCATGCCCCTCACCGCCCCCATGCCGCCAAACCAGTTGATGACGGATAGGGCGATCGTCCCGAACGTCACCCACACTGCGGTCACGAACCAGATGAAGCGCGCCGTGTGCAGGACGTTTGGCAGGATCCGCTCATCCCGGCCCTCCGCGAGATACAGCGAGAAGGCGCCGCCCTTGAGCGCAATAGCCAGCGAGATCGCTGCGACGATGATGCCCTGGCCACCGATCAGATGAGTCAGATGCCGCCACATGTTGTGCGCCTGCGCCATGTGATCCATGTCGACGGCGAGGTTCAGCCCCGAAGTGGTGAATCCGGACATCGCCTCGAAGAGCGCATCCAGGTAAGAGCCGTAGTTCCCGGAGAAGGCCAGTGGTATCGCACCCACGCAGGCGGCAGCGAACCAAGCGAGTGCCGAGATGATCAGCGACTGACGATGTGATATCTGCGGCGCCGAGACGTCGGCGAGCATCAGGACGAAACCGATCGTCGCTGAGATCGACCCTCCCATGAGGTAGTCGAGCGCAGGCTCCCACTCTCCGAGCGCAAGCGCGGTGGCAAGGGGGATGAGCATCGCCACGGATACGCCGACCACGAGCACGCCCAGGTAGTGAGCGA
>CAZBTT010000870.1:0-1507 GCA_964494295.1 uncultured Acidobacteriota bacterium | reverse complement strand
GCGCGGATCCTCGCCTTCGGGGAAGACGATGCGCTTCTTCTTGAGTTGGCGGCGGAGACGCTCCACCTGGCGGCCGAAGTATTCCTGCGCGGACTGCGGGGGCTGCATGAACCCTATATTCTAACGCCGGGATGGGCCGCCCTACCTCGACTTCGTTGCGAGCAAGTCAGGATTCACGCTCATCACATGGTACATGCCGTTCAAGTTCGCGATCATGTCCCGAAGAAACTCCCGCATTGCGGGCTCGGAATACTGCGCCTCGCGGAGATCCTGCAACTCGCGCCGGAGCGCGAGATCGAGTGCCTCCTGCGGTGACTTGTAGAGGCAAATGCCGCCGAAGACGTTCCAGTGGCGGCTCTTGTCGGCGCCATCCTCCTTGTTTCCCGGGAGCAGGAAATTGTCCAAAGCCAACGAACTCGGGAGCCGCTCGCGTGGGATCGACTTCACCCAGGCGTAAGGGATGCGGATCGCTTCGTCGAGCAAACCGACGGCCTTCTTCTTATCGCCATTCCTGATTCGAATCGCCTCGCGAAGCAACAGCACCATCGGCAGGTTGTGGTTCTCGACTCTCGGGTCCTGGAGCTTCCTGCTGGTTCTTGCGACAGCCCTGAGGTAGCGCGGGTTGTGTTGCGCGTAGGCGATGAGCTCGCGGAAATCCTCGTCGCGCGTGGTGCTCTTGTAGTACTGCCACTCGGCGCGGTCGAGGTAGTTGTCGAGTTGTGTGAGGTTCCTCGCCGGTCCGAGTGTTTCGAAGTTGTACTCGAGTCCCAGGTCGGACTGTAGGTGGCCGGAGGCGAGCTTCAGAATTGCGCGCCAGTCCAGGCTGCCCGCGCCGAAGCGGGCGTACTCGGGCGAAACGAGGATATCTCGAAGGTGGTCACGGAAGACGAGAAGCTGGAGTACGAATTTCGGCTGTCCCGCCACAGTGAGGGTTTCGGCGTCCTCGACCAGTTCGATGACCGCGAGGAGGCGTTCGAAGCGATCAGTCGAACTGGACAGGCTCCTGACGCGGGCGAACTTGCGCTCGGCGTAGTCGCGTTCGATGGGCAGGAGTGTGGGCTGGCGGCTGCGCCAGGCTTGGTCGAGACGGACCGTCTCCTCAAATAGGGCGGAGTCGAGGGATTGAGAGTAAGTTCTGGCGCCCGATGCTTTGCCCTGCTCGGAGAGCCAGTCCAGATCCGACCCGTCTGTCGGCGAGTACGGAAGGGCCCAGAGAGGACGGGGGCGGTACTCTCCGAGGGAGACATAGCTGTAGAGCTCGCGAGGGCGAGGGAATGCCCGGCCGGTGGAGCGTTGTCGATCCTCTGCGGCGTATGGATCGCCCGCTGATGCGACCAGAGCCCGCAGGATTTGAAGATCTTCGTCGTCGATGAGTCCATTCCGATTGATGTCGAGGTGACTGGCGGTGGCGTCCGTCATGCTGAAGGGGCTCTTGAGGAAGGCATCGACCGCGGCAAGATCGGCCTCGGTCCAGCGGTGGTCGCCGTTCAAATCTCCGAGCATGATG
>CAZBTT010000869.1:0-1514 GCA_964494295.1 uncultured Acidobacteriota bacterium | reverse complement strand
GGCCTTCCTGAAGCGGCGGGCCCAGAACGAACTTCGCGAAATCGACGCCGTGGTGAAGCGTCATGCCTCCCGCCACGCCGTGGTTCCCCTGCTGAGCGTCGAGCCGATCGGCATCGAACGGCTCCTCGAATTGGCGAGTCCGGTTCCGGCTCTCTCCTGAACTCCGGCCCCCCCGGGCAGTGAGAAACTGGGGCATGAGACCAGCGACGCCCAGCCTCCTCCTCCTCGCGGCGCTTTCGGTCGGCGACGTCCGAGCGCAACCCGCCATCGCATCCGACCCGGTCGCGGCGGCGAAGGCCGCCCTCGCCCAGATCGACGGGACGATCATGGTCATGGGCACGCGCGAGCCGGTTGAGGTGATCCGCGACAAGTTCGGCGTCCCGCACATCTACGCGAAGAACACCGGCGATCTTTTCTTCGCCCAGGGTTTCGTGGTGGCCCAGGATCGGATGTGGCAGCTCGAGATGTGGCGCCGCAATGGAGAGGGCCGGCTCGCCGAAGTGCTGGGGAAGGACTACATCCGCCGCGACACCTTCGCGCGGATGCTTCAGTTCCGCGGCAACTGGAACGCCGAGTACAACAAGTACCACCCGCAGGGAAAGCTGATCTTCGACTCCTTCGCGAAGGGTGTGAACGCGGCGATCCAGAAAGCGCTCGACGAGAGGAAGGTTCCGGTCGAATTCGATCGCATGGGTTTCGCGCCACAGCCGGTGTGGACCGCGAAGACCATTCTCACCCGTATGCCTGGCTGGGCGATGACGCGGAATGCCTCGAGTGAGCTGGCCCGAGCGCTGGACATCAAGCGGCTCGGTCTCGAACGCACGCGTGAGTTAAGGCCCACCGAGCCCGAGCGGGCCTTCATGGTTCCCGAGGGCCTGAACCTCGACGACATCGAACCGGGGATCCTCGACATCGCACGCGACGCGAACAACTATCGCTTCCCTGCGGGGGGAGGCGGCGATCGTTCCGAGATTACGGCCGATGAGGCGGCCTTCACGGTCCCCGGCGATGAGCGGCCCTCGGCCAGCAACAACTGGGTCATTTCGGGCCGCAAGTCCACGACCGGCAAGCCGCTTCTCGCGAATGACCCGCATCGCGACCTGGCGAACCCCTCTCTGCGCTACGTGGTCCACCTCAACGCCCCGGGATGGAACGCGATCGGCGCGACCGAACCCGGCGTTCCCGGTATCGCCATCGGCCACAACGATCGGATCGCCTGGGGCTTCACGATCCTCGGTGTCGATCAGCAGGACCTTTACGTGGAGGAGACCGATCCCGCGAATCCGAACCGCTACATGTGGAAGGGTGAGTGGCGCGACATGTCGCTCAGTCGTGAACTCATTTACGTGAAGGGTCAGGCGGGGCCCGTCGAAGTGACCCTGAAGCGGACGCATCACGGTCCGGTCGTGCACGAGAACACCGCGAAGAATCGCGCGTACGCCGTGCGCTGGGCGGGTGCCGAAACCGGGGGCGCAGGGTACGTGGGAGCGCTCGGCGTGATGCAGTCGAGGAAC
>CAZBTT010000868.1:0-1515 GCA_964494295.1 uncultured Acidobacteriota bacterium | reverse complement strand
CAGCAACGGGACCTTCGCGAAGGACTTCAGCCATTCGATGTCCTTCCAGGTCAGGGTCGGGTCGAGGATCGCATTGAAGATCTCGCCTTCTCGCGGAGCGCTGCGCGCGCCCGCCGTGGGCAGGCCTCTGAGGTGGGGGATGTCCATGCCCGGGGGCAGGCGGAAAGCGGCCCGCTCTTCTCGATTGCGCGCTCCGGCGAGCGGTGTGTCGACGGTCACGCAGATGGCTTTGCACCCGGCGGCCTCCGCGCGTTGCACCAGCGACTTCGTGAAACCGCGGTCCGGCTGAACGTAGAGCTGGAACCACAGCGGCTGGGTGGCTGCGCGCGCGATGTCCTCGACCGCGGTGGTCGCGAACGAGCTGACGACCATGGTCGTCGCCGTAGAGCCTGCGCCCCGCGCGGTCTCGACCTCGCCCTCCGGATGAACCAGCTTGTGATACGCGGTGGGGGCGAGCAGGATCGGATGAGCGAGTTCCTGCCCGAAGAGCCGGACCCTGGTGTCCAGCTTCGAGACGTCGACGAGAACCCGCGTGCGAAGACGAATCCGGTCGTACGCCTCGCGGTTCCACTTGAGGGAGAGTTCGTCCCCCGCTCCGCCGCTGATGAACTCGTAGGCGATGTGGGAGATCCGCTCACGAGCACGGGGTTCGAAATCCATTACGCTGGCGATGCCCGCGAAGGGGTTTGGAGCCGCATCCTGAGCGGCTGCCGCGGCGAGCAGGAAAGTGCTCGCTCCTCCCGGGACCAGATGCAGCCCGGCGGCGCCGCCGGCAAGACCAAGGGCACGTCGTCGGGAAACAGGCATCGGCGGACTCTACTGCGTCCTCTGACCGGCGAGATCGCTCAGGGCGTGAGTCGCAGACAGCGCAGGAGGTCGCTGAACCTCGGGTCGCTGCGGAGCGGGTCCATTAGCGGATCCACCTTCGCGAGAGCGCGTCCTACGAACATCCTCGCAGCGTCCGCCGAGGGCCTGCCGAGGTCGCACTGTTCGTCCGGTTCGAGAGCCAGAAGCGAGCGTTCGAAGTTCTCGAGAGTTTCCCGGCCGATCAGTTCTTCGAAGGGCGAGGGCTGGCTGTCCCTGGCATCGAGCAAGGCGTCCCGCGGCGGCGTCCGCGACACGCGGAGCGACTCGTCGCGGAGGCGGTTGAGCACGGTCTGCCGCAGGTAGCCAAACAACGCCCCCGGGCCGCGATTGTCGAACTGAGCGACGTGATCGAGCGAGCGGATCAGGACTTCCTGGACGATGTCTCCGGTGTCCACCATATCGCGCGCCGTGAGGCAGGCGGCCGCGGGCAAACCGTTCCATCGGCAGGAGATAGCAGTTCACCAGCGCCGAGCGGCCCCGTCCTCTTGTGGTGGCCACACGCAGCAGGAGACTGCCTGTGGGCTCGTCGGAAACCTGGATGAAGGGATCAGCCGAGGACTCCATGATGCATGTGAGGGTTGCCATGGAGGGCAGCAATGTTTTTTCCGCGATTCAATGTTCGGTTTGTGTTCCTGTGGCGTTTCTCAC
>CAZBTT010000867.1:0-1516 GCA_964494295.1 uncultured Acidobacteriota bacterium | reverse complement strand
GGCGGCCGCTTCTTCGACTGCTTTCTGGGCAGCTTCGGATTCGGCGGAGCCTTCTCGAGATCGCGATGCAACCATCGGCCGATGACTTCCTCCAGCGCTTCGGCCCCGTCGGTGTCGTTGAGGAGGGCCAGGAGTTCCCGGGTCCTTTGACGAGCCTTCCCGACCGCGGGCGCCGCACGCGCGAAACCAATGGGAAGGCCCTCGCGAATCTCTCCGTGCCGCCGCGAGGCCTGCGCGACCACGGTCATGAGCACGTCCACCCAGGAAACGAGGTGAAAGCCGAACGTGAGGTGCGCGGAGTGAGACTCTTCGGTCCACACATCGTGGGCGAAACCGCGCGGGACGTAGATCATGTCCCCGGGGGCGAGGTCGAACGACCACTCCCGCTTCCCGACGATCTCCGCGTCTTTGACGCTTCGTCCACCGAATGGCGTCCCCCGATAGTCGCGGCGCGTCCGCTGCCCTCCCTCGAAAGTCAGCGCGGGGAGCGAATCAAGCGGCGGGGGCGCATTATTGGTCCATACTTTCCAGCGCTTACGGCCCTCGAGTTGCAGAATCAGGACATCGTGCCCGTCCTGATGTCGGTCGAGACCGCGCGACTGGGCCGGGGCCACGTAGAGATTGGCGGAGATCCGATGCGACAGCTCGCCGGTGAGCCGCTCGCACAGCGCGGCCAGATCGGGGGCGAAAGTCTGGGCGCGCGTCACCCGCGCAGATGGACCTTTGGGAGTTTCGGGCCACCCCGGCTCGCCCGGACGGGGCCCGGGACGGTCCTTCCCAAGATCCTCCAGCTTCCCCGCCTTGGCCGCCTGCCCGACGACCGCTCGAAAATCGAAGTTGGCGGCGGCCAGGCGCCGGCCCCCTGCTTCCGCAGGAAAGACGCGGACGCTGCGTTGCCAGTCGGTCGCGAAGAATTGAGCCGCCGAAGCGCCCAGCAACTCGTCGAGCACGGGGAACGGCAGGGTTTCAGCCGCCTCCTCGTCGTGCGTTGTGGCCGCGTCCGCTAGGCCTCGGGACATGGGCGGACCAACTGCTGCTCCTGCAGGCGCTCCAGCGTAAGCACGACGCTCGATCGCGCCTTGTCTGGCGTGACGTCGTATCGCGACATCAGCAGATCGACAAGGCCCTTGACCTCGCGCGACTCCTCGATGCCCGACCAGATCGCGGCCGCTGTCTCGTTGAGCGTGTAGTACTTCTTGGTGGCCAGGTTTAAGACAACTGCGTCCTGGCCCTCGAAGTCGGTTGCGACGACGTCAGCCGTCTTCTCGAAGCGGGTTGTGTCGGTGATCACGATGGGAGTATGCCACCCCATGGGTTCACCGCCTCAATGGACAGCGGCGAACCCGAAGGGGTCAGCGAACTCGCGGCCCGCCGCCACCCAGGCATAGATTCTCTGCACCCGTCCCGAGTTCAGCTACGGGCGGGATCTCGTGGCTGATCTGCGGGACGAGGACGAAGAGGTAGTAGCCGCCGCCGGACGCGTAGGTGAGCCGGAAGTTCACAGGCAGACTTTCGC
>CAZBTT010000866.1:0-1541 GCA_964494295.1 uncultured Acidobacteriota bacterium | reverse complement strand
CCCGTGGCGGGTCGTGCCACGCGTGGTGCCGTGTCGTCGCGCACACGTGGCGGTCCAGCGCGTTCCGATTGATCTGCGAAATGCTCGCGTACCGCCGAGAGCGGAAACACTAGGAAGAAGAGAATAGAAACTAAGTCGGCCGACCTGCTCAAGGGGTATGACTTCTCGAAGATGTCCGGTGTTCGCAACAAATACGCGGGCAAGCTGTCGGGTCGAGTCGTGTGGATCTCTCTCGATTCGGATGTCGCAAAAGCGTTTCCGAGCGGTGCGGCAGTGAATCGCGCGCTGCGCGCAGTGATGAACAAGACCACGGCGACGGCAAGAACCAGGGTGCGTTCAAAAACGACGTTGCGCTCGAGCGCGGCCTAGGCCTCCGGTCGAAGTCGTTTCCGCGGCCGCACTCGAGTGTCGGATTCTTCGGGCTCTTTCTCCTCGACAGCCGAATTCGCCAGGCCGTGCTTCGCGAGGTCCTTCTTGCTCAGTTGACGCTTTGGCCGGACGACCGCGGTGCCCGCGTCATTCGGTTTTTCGGGGCCGAGGTGGTACCAGATCCCTTCGACACGACTGAGGGCGTTGTTCTCATCGATCTGGATCAAGTCGAGCGGCTTGTCGATGAACGGTTGCTTGAACCTCTTGCGCGGCTTCCAGCAGAGAAGTCCAGTGATTGGATGAACGTACAAGCCGGTCGCAAGTTCTGGAGAGCCCCAGGTCCCCGAGGAATAGACTTTTCTGTCCTCGCCGATGAAACAGCTCTCGCTGACCTCCCACGCGATATGGCTCCAGATGTGAAGTCCGCTCACTGAGGTGCGATCGAGCGTCTTCGACAACTCGCTCTTCACCTTGTTCCATGGCCGTCCCACGTTGGTCCGGAGCGATCGCCGAAGCGGTCCGATGAGGTCCGAAAAGCTCTTCGCCTCGTAACCGTACTGACGACGGCGAGCAACGGGAGCGCGCGTGCTGCCGACGTCGTCCTTCTCGAACTCCGAAGGCTTCAACTTAAGGCTTGTCTTCTTCGATTTGGCGGCGTGTCCCCAGCGCGGACGCTCGGTGACAACCTTCGACATGTCTCTTCGCATTGTGTGGATCCGGGTGATTCGAACCAGCGCAGTCTACCGGGCGAGTTTCTGTCGTTGTGGCGGAAGGTCAACGGGGTGTGGGCCCTCCGCACGGGTCTCGCTCCACCCGTCGGCGTATCGCTTCGCCACGTTTCATCGCAAACTCGCTGTCGCTCCACGGAACCATCAGGTCTCAAAGCTGCACCCGTCTCCGCGAAGGTCTGATTCGTTGGTACAGCAGCGACTCGCTACCCTCGATCCGTAGTACCTTCTCGGCTCCCGCATCATGGAGATCCCCGATGACCACTCGACGCCAGTTTCTGAACACCGCCGCTGCCGCCAGCGGAAGCGCTCTCATCGCGCAGAGCGCGCTACCGGATCTCGCCTGGGGCGCAACGCCTTCGCCGATGAACATCCTCATCCTTGGCGGGACCGGCTACATCGGCCCACATCTCGTGCGGCTGGCCGTGGGTCGAGGGCACAAGG
>CAZBTT010000865.1:0-1549 GCA_964494295.1 uncultured Acidobacteriota bacterium | reverse complement strand
CGCGGCCGACCGTAGCAGCCGCACGCCCCGAAGCGGCAAGGTCGATGGACGCGATGCGCGCCTCGCTCCGGCGGAACGGAGTCGAGGACAAGGACATCGCGACGCAGTTCTTCAATATCCAGCCGCAGTATGGGTCGCTGAGCTCATTGGACCGCCCAGGGACACCCGCCATCACCGGCTATACGGTGAATAACCAGCTCACTGTGAAGGTGCGCCAGTTCGACAACATCTCGACGGTACTGGACGGCGCGGTCGCGGCGGGCGGTGACGCCGCCCGCGTGAACGGCGTGTCGTTCACCGTCGACCAGCCCGAGCGTTACGAAGCTGAGGCACGCGACAAAGCGGTCGCCGATGCGCGCGGACGTGCGGAGCAGCTCGCGAAACTTGCCGGGGTCCAGCTTGGGGCGGCACGCTCAGTGACCGAGAACTTCAGCACGCCGCCGACCGATTTGCGGTTCGCCTCATCGGCTGCGCAACCGGGTGATGAGACCGCGATCAGCCCTGGCGAGACTGAGGTCACGCTGACGGTCAACATCGTCTACGACGTCAAATAAGCCGCCACCGCTATGGCACCGGGGGCTGGTGGACACGCGTCTCAGCCCTCGATTGTCGCCCTATCTCCTGACGCGATACGATTGCGGACGCGCGGCGACCCCTCGTTGCGGCGTGGATTCTCCCCAATATCATCGAGGTGAACGCGAGTGATCCTGAGCGACCGCTCCATCGCCGAGGCGCTGGCCTCCGGCCGGTTGGTGATCGAACCGATTGGCGAGGATGCGCTGCAACCCGCTTCCATCGATATCCGGCTGGACAGGCAGTTCCGCGTCTTCCGGCAACATCGCCGCGCCTACATCGACGTGCGTGAGTCTGTAGACGACCTCACCGACATGGAGGAAGTAGCGGACGACGAGGCATTCGTGCTGCACCCCGGCGAGTTTGTGCTCGGTTCGACGCTCGAGCGTGTGAAACTGGGCGACGACATTGTGGCGCGGGTGGAAGGCAAGTCCTCGCTCGGACGCCTGGGGCTGCTCGTGCACGCCACTGCTGGGTATGTAGACCCTGGCTGGGATGGGCACCTCACGATGGAACTCTCCAACGTCTCGAATCTACCGATCCGGCTGTATTTCGGTATGAAGATCGGGCAGCTCTCCTTCGCCGACCTCACAACGCCGGCTGAGCGCCCCTACGGCACCCCCGGCCTGCGTTCAAAGTACCAGGGTCAGACCGGCCCGACGGCGAGCCGAGGCTACCTCGACTACGAACAGGGCGAAGACAAGGGCGAACGGGCCCAGTAAGCAGAGAAGACCGTGACCGCTTCCGAGCACATGCGCCTGGCGTCGACCGAGGCCGCGCGTGCGCTCGGCAACGCCTCCCCGAACCCGGCGGTAGGCGCGGTCGTGATCCGCAACGGCGAGGTCGTCGGCCGCGGCCATACGCAACCACCGGGCAGCGCCCATGCTGAAGTAATGGCGCTCACTGAGGCCGGTGACCGCGCCCGGGGCGCGACGATGTACGTGACCTTGGAACCGTGCGGGCACCACGGCCGTAC
>CAZBTT010000864.1:0-1555 GCA_964494295.1 uncultured Acidobacteriota bacterium | reverse complement strand
GTGGCCGACGTGATGGCGGCCTGGATGCAGCAGCCGAGGTGGTTTCCCGCTGAAGCCCTGGCGTGGCAGCGCAACACGCGTCGCGCTGTCTTGAACTACATGTCGCACGGCGTCTCGAAACGGCCCGAGAACCTCCCGGCTGGTCCCGCACCCGCTGGCGATGGCGACGAGGGGTCGGCCACACCGAGTGATCCCCTTGAATCTTTCGCACCCTCGCTCAGCGAACGCGCGCGCCAGGGGCTTCTCGATCCTCTCATCGGCCGCGAAAAGGAAGTCCGCCGCGTCCTTGAGATCCTCTGCCGTCGCCGGAAGAACAATCCGGTGCTCGTGGGGGATCCCGGCGTCGGGAAGACCGCGATCGTCGACGGTCTCGCCCAGGCCCTACTGAAGGATGACGCGCCCGAGTTCCTGAAGGGCGCGGAGATCTTCGCCCTCGACACCGGCGCGATGCTCGCGGGCACCCGCTATCGCGGCGACTTCGAGGAACGTTTCAAACAGGTGGTCGCGGCGCTCAAGAAGCGTCCGAAGCCGATCCTCTTCATCGACGAGATCCACACCATGGTGGGCGCCGGCGCTACGAGCGGAGGCACCCTCGATCTTTCGAATATGGTGAAGCCCATCCTCCAGGAAGGCGATATCCGGATCATCGGCGCCACCACGTTCGACGAGTTCAAGGTCATCGAGAAGAACCAGGCCCTGTTCCGACGCCTCCAGAAGATCGTGGTTGAGGAGCCGTCGATGGCCGACACGGTTCAGATCCTGTTCGGCCTCAAGGACCGGCTTGAAAAGCACCACGAGGTGTCGATCAAGGACGATGCGATCGACGGCGCGGCGAAGCTCGCCCAGCGACATATGCGGGAACACCGTCTCCCCGACAGCGCGCTGGATCTGCTCGACGAAGCGGGGGCGTCGCTCCGTCTCGACAAGGTGGATCCCCGCGATGTCGATCTGAACCTCATCGAACGTGTGGTGGCGAGGGTGGCGCGTATTCCCGAGAAGCAAGCCTCGCTTTCCGACAAGGAGAGGCTGCGCACTCTCGAAGAATCTCTGAACCGCGTGGTCTTCCATCAGGAGAAGGCGGTCAAGCTCGTTTCGCAGGCGATCAAGCGCTCGCGCGCGGGCTTAGGCCCCGCGGATCGTCCCGTCGGCTGCTTCCTCTTCACCGGCCCCACCGGCGTCGGCAAGACCGAGCTTGCCAAACAGACCGCGAAGCAGCTCGGCAACGAGTTCATCCGCTTCGACATGAGCGAATACATGGAGAAGCACACGGTGTCCCGCCTCGTCGGCGCGCCGCCGGGCTACGTCGGCTTCGATCAGGGCGGCCTGCTCGTGGACGCGGTTCGCAAGAACCCGTATTGCGTGGTCCTGCTCGATGAGATCGAGAAGGCCCATCCCGACATCTTCAACATCCTGCTGCAGGTGATGGACCACGCGACCCTCACCGACAACAACGGGCGCAAGGCCGACTTCCGCAACGTGATCATCATCATGACCACCAATGCCGGGGCCCAGGAGCTGAGCGCCCGCCGGGTCGGCTTCGGCAACGAGGCGCAGG
>CAZBTT010000863.1:0-1558 GCA_964494295.1 uncultured Acidobacteriota bacterium | reverse complement strand
CCAACATCGCCCTCGCCGGTTACGACCAGGTCATTCCCTTTGACGAAGTCGTGGACGCGGCCCGAAGAGTCTCCGAGAGGATGCCGCGGGAACACCGCTGCACCTCCCTCGGCGGCCTCGCCACCACGCCAACCGCGATTCGACTCAGCGCCGAACTCGCCGCCCGCCTTGCTTCCCTGCGTCGTACCTCAGCCGAGGGTTCTTGACGCGGCGCCGTCCCAATCGGGCGGCTGGCGTTCGACAAGCCACAGGATGAAGTCGGTCTGAGGGGGAACCCCGCCGTGGCGTCGGAGCATTTTTGCGATCTGGGCGCGATGCGCGTGGGAATGCAGGCACACCTGGGTCAGCGCCGCGCCTACAGTGCACGCGCCACCCGGAATCAGGGGATGCGTGAGCGTCGCGGCGCACTTTTCTTCGGTTGCGGCGGCCATCCACGCCGCCTCTTCGTCCTGAGTCCCGCGGAAGGCGTCGAGCAGCGACGGGAGCACGCGTGCGACGTTCCCTTCCTGGGCCTCGATGAAGGGCACCCGCCGCACCGCAGTGATCCAGAACCGGTTCGCGATGAGGATGTGGTGAAGGAGATCCATCAGCTCGACGTCCACCGCCGCCCCTTCGTTTCGACGCACCGCGGTGCGAAGCGCGGCATTGGCGTGGCCCTTGTGCGCGAGGAGGTCCCGCAAGAGGCTGAGCATTGCGTGATGCTAGTCCCTTCGACACCCGGACGGACCGCCGTCTGGTGGAGCGCGAAGCCGCCCCTCGGGGGCCAGGAGCCCATCTGCCGAGCAGGCTCCTGGACGGGCCAGGACGAGGAGATCAAAGCTCGGTTCTGCCGGCCCCGCGCCATCGCGCTCGCGGTTTCGCTCTCGAAGACATCGGGGGCTCTTAGAGACGTACACTTCCACGTCTGGCGGCCCTGACAATCGCCACGAGGTACCGAATTATGAAGAAGCTCTCAGCCATCGGCTTTACTCTTTTTCTCACCGCTACGGCCTCCGCTCAGCCGGCGACCGCGCCACCCCTTCTCGACCGCGAGTTGTTCTTCGGGAATCCCGAGATCGCGGCGGCCCAGATCTCGCCCGATGGTCAGTACGTGGCCTTCCTGAAGCCATGGAAGGACACCCGCAACGTCTGGGTCAAGAAGACGAGCGAGCCGTATGAGGCCGCGCGTCTCGTCACCGCGGAGACCAAGCGGCCCATCCCCAACTTCTTCTGGACCCGCGACAGCCGCGCGCTGCTCTTCGTCCAGGACAAGGACGGCGATGAGAACTTCAACGTCTACGCTGTCGACCCTGCCAGCAAGCCCGAAGCGGGGAAGGACGCGCCCGCTGCGCGCAACATCACCGACGCCAAAGGGGCCCGGGCTTTCATCTACTCGGTGCCGAAGAGCGCGCCCGACACCATCTATGTGGGCCTGAACGATCGCGATGCCGCGTGGCACGACCTTTATAAGGTGTCGATCGCCACCGGGAAACGCGAGTTGATGCGGAAGAACACCGAGAAGGTCGCGGGCTGGGTGTTCGACCTCAGCGGCGCCCTCCGGCTGGCCATGCGCACGACC
>CAZBTT010000862.1:0-1558 GCA_964494295.1 uncultured Acidobacteriota bacterium | reverse complement strand
TTCGGCCATGACCTTGATGCGGCTGATGATCTCGGCGTGATGCTCCTTCGCGATGGGTTTCATCGCCGGCTGCAGGACCCCGTCGATCCGGTACTTGATCTGAACTTCGTTGTCGCGGGTTTCGATGTGGATGTCGGAGGCCCGGCGAGAGAGGGAGTCGAACAGCGCGGAGTCCACGAGTCGCACGATCGGCGACTTGTCCTGGGCCTGGATCGAGTCGACCGAGAGGGTCTCGCCTTCGTCACCCTCGCGAACGATCTGCATGAGGAGCGACTCGGAGGCCTGCTCGAGGACGCGCTGCGACCCCTGCCCGCGCTTGAGCGCCTCGCCGATGGCCGAAGGTGTTCCCACCGCCGCCTGGATCCTGCGGTTTAGAAGAACCGCGAGGTCGTCGATGACGTTCAGATCCGAAGGATCGGCCATGACGAGAACGAGGCGGCCGTTCTCTTCGCGGAACGGCAGGAAGTTGTACCGGAACATCAAATCCACGGGCACGCTCTGCAGGATCTGCGGATCGGGCGCGAACGATGTGACGTCGAGGAACTGTAGGCCGAGTCGCTCGGCGAGGGCCCGGGCGCCGCTTTCCTCACGGGCCGTCGCCGCGGCGGCGAGGGATACGGCGGTCGCGGGAGCCACGGCGGCCATGGCCTAGCCTCCCGTCCGGCTTTGAATGGCCGAGAACATCTCGAACATCGGCAGGTAGAGAGCGAGCACCATGGAACCGATCACCACGGCCATGAAGACGAGGAGCACGGGCTCGACCAGGGAGAGGATGGTCTGGACCTTGACTTCGAGGTCTTCGTCGTAAAAATCGGCGACCTGGTTGAGCATCTCGCCGAGGGCGCCCGTGCTCTCACCCACGCGGATCATCTCGACGGTCAGGGGTTCGACGTGGCCCGTGGCGTCGAGTGCGGTGGAGAGGCTCTTGCCCTCCTGCACCTGGGGAACCGCACCCGCGGCGGCCGCGGCGATCGCTCGGTTTCCGACCGACGACGACGCGACGCCAAGAGCCTGGACGAGAGGGAGGCCTCCCGAGAGCAGGGTCGAGAGGCTGCGCGCGAGCTGGCTCGTCGAGTAGGTCTGAAGGAGAGGTCCGAAAAACGGAAGGCGCAGAATCCAGCCATCGAAACGCTGGCGATTGGCGGGAGACTGAAGCCAGGCGCCGAAGCTGAAAACGGCGACCACGATCACGGCGATGAAAGCAAGGCTCCACTGGCGGGCCACCTCGGAGAGGCCAAGCAGGATGCGGGTGGGAAGAGGCAATTCGCTTCCGAAGCTCCCATAGAAGCCGACGAATTGCGGAAGGACCTGGGTCAGCATGACGTACATGAGGCTCGTCTACGGCAAACCCGATCCGAGCTTCATGTGCAACGGCATGCTCGCCGGCCTGGTGGCGATCACGGCGCCGTGTGCGTTCGTCAGCCCCACCATTGCGGTACTCATCGGCGCGATTTCGGGCGTACTCGTCATCTGGAGTTGCTTGTTCTGGGAGAAGCTCGCCAAGATCGACGATCCGGTCGGCGCCATCAGCGTCCACGGGGTAAACGGCTTGTGGGGC
>CAZBTT010000861.1:0-1561 GCA_964494295.1 uncultured Acidobacteriota bacterium | reverse complement strand
GACAGGTCGAGGGGGATTGGCATTCGGCGCGGCGGCGCGTTACGTTAAGCCATGTTCACTCTCCGGCGCACACTCCTGGCCGCCGCCGCATTCTCGGCTTTGATCCTTCTCCCGCGGCCCGGCTCCGCCGTGGCCACGATGCCCGCGGTCTTCCTGAACCACTTCTTCGTGGTCATCAGCCAAGAGAGCTACGCGGCCATCCTCAAAGACCCCTACCTCACCACGACTTTCGCCCCTTTCGAGAAACGCACCACCGCCCGCAACGATCAGACCTACACCGGCGCGTACTGGTACGGAAGGAAGACGTACTTCGAAGTCTTCGAGCCGCCCGCGCAGGGACCCCTGGGGACGAGCGGAGTCGCCTTCAGCGTCGATGGGGTCGGTGAATCGGCCGCGGTGAAAGCGGCCTGGACCGAATCGCTCGGCGCGGCCGAGACGTTCCCGGTCACGAGGCGCACTGAAAGCGCGGAGCCGGTCTGGTTCCACACCACCGCAGCTCGAGGTTTCGGGTCCGGCCTGCGGCTTTGGTTGATGGAGTACCACAAGGACTTCCTCGCCTCCTGGTATCCGGAGTTGACGCCGGCGCGGGGAACAACCCGCGCGGAGGCGCTCGATCGCTACGTCGCGAAGATCGGCCGCACCGCCGACCGTGAGACCGCCGTCCTCCGCGACGTCACCCGTCTTACGCTCGCCCTCGACGACGCGAGCCGCGACCAGCTGCGCAGCCACGTGCTTCCGGCGGGCTGGTCGCTGTCGCCGTCTTCCGGCGGCGAAGCCCCGGTCGTCTTCACGGGTCCTGAGGGCGTCGTCCTGGAGGTAGTGAAGGCCACGGAGGCGCGTCGCGGAATCATCGAAGCTCGCTTCTCCGTTCAGGGGACACCGCGGCCGCACGCGGCGACCCTGGGCCAGGTTCGGCTCGAGGTCGAGCCGACCTCGGCGCGAATCCGATTCGCGCCCTGAAAGGCCCCTAGCGCTTCGACTTCTTCTTGCGCTTCTTGTCCTTCTTGGACTTCTTCGATTTTCCGGCCTTGTCTTTCTTTCCGGCCTTGTCCTTCTTGACGCTCTTGTCCTTGGTGGCCGCTTTCGGGGCCGGAGCCGCGGCGGCCGGGCTCGACTGCGCCTGAACCTTCTTCGCCTTCTTCTTCGCTTTGGGCTTCGGCTGTGGCGGAGCGGCCGCCATCTGGGCCATCGCGGCATCGCCCCGCTTCATGATCTCCTCGGGCGTGAGGTCTTCCTTCTGAGAACTGATCGCCCACACATGTCCGAAAGGATCGCACACCATTCCGTAGCGATCGCCCAATAACTGGTCGGGGAGGGCCATGCACACGTTCGCCCCCGCCGCCACCCACTGACTGATCGCGTCTTTCTCAATATCCGGCATCCGCCGGTCATTTTTGAAATGACCATGTGCCGGATCGGCGAGCCAAACCGGCATCCGGTTCGCCAGCACCGCCTCGCGAATCGCCTTCGCGAACGGACGAGTCTCTTTATACGTAGTCAGCGCCATCGGCGCCGCCTCGCCCGCGCGGTGGCACTCCACGCACCGCTTATACAGAATGGG
>CAZBTT010000860.1:0-1563 GCA_964494295.1 uncultured Acidobacteriota bacterium | reverse complement strand
TTTGCGTGGGGCGCCATCAGCCGTGGCGGCGCGCAACGGGACAATCCCCGGAGCGCGAACCTGCGCCCCGGGCTCACTTGAGAAGCAGGTCGTCCGCATCATGCCGGCGAGCGCGCCGTGTTTGCGGTTGAGCCCCATCCCCACGTCGATGAACGGGATTCCCTTCACAATCAGAAGGTCGACGATCTCAGCTCGAGCCGCACCGCTGTCAACGCAGACAAACGCGAAGGTCACGCCCTCTAGCACTTCGCCTGCAGTCGCGTCGATCGCGCGCCGCTCAGCAGTGAATCCCTTTCGAAAGTTCTGATAGCGGCCGAGGTAGACATCCGCCTTCGGCTTTCCGATCTCGGTGTCCGCGAGGCCACCTGGGGAGCGGAGGGCGTTGTGCATGTAGAAGTGGTCGTGGTCGAAGGCCCGGATCTCGCGGACCGGAGTCTTCACCAGGAAGTCCAACACGTAGGACCCCGTCCCTCCCAACCCAATCACCGCGACAACATCTTCAGCGAGCTTCGCGGCGAGATCCCCGATCTGCGCTCGACTCGTGAGCGTGTCGTGGAAGTTGAAAACCGAATCCGGAATCGCTTCAACACTGCGGAAAGTCAGTGGCGTCACGTCGTGCTCCGCCATCGCCGGTCCCGAGATGATGGTGACGTAGCTCTCGATCTTGTGAAAGAAGTCAGCGAAGACGCCGGACGGGAGCGGCTTGTTTGAAAACGAGCGCTCGACGACAACGTCACGATTCAATTCGCTAAGTGGGATCGTGGTCGGTCCTCCGCCAAGATTGGCGATGACCGAGCCATCAGTGTTGTGGGGAGCCGCGCCAGCAAAGAACACTTGGTGGTCATCCTGGCGAACCTCGGTTGGAGTGATCTGAATCAGCTTGGCGACAAGCGCGCCAATCTTCAGCCTCTTCTCCGCATCGAGATACGGGATGTCCCGAACGATCAGAAGACCCTGGTCGAAACCGACGGCGTAGCCTCGCTCGACCAGCTTCTTCAGATCCGGGTTATGACTGACCAGTTTTTGAAACATTGAAAATCATCCCGTCTTTCACCTTGACCGATTCGCCAGGGGCAAGGACGCCTTCGGGCTTGTTACCGTGCCCACGCTTGTACGTGACTGCATAGGTGATCTCTGGATGCTGCGCGAAGTCCGGAAACTCCAGCGTGACCACCTGGGCGAAACTGATGTCGGCGTTCTTGGGCCACTCGTGCGGGGTACCCTCGACGACGATCGTAACGGTGTGCTTATCCTGTGCTTGCTCGTTCATGGTTCGTGCTCCTTACGTAACTACGTAGTTAGTTTTCCCTGTCCTTGGGCGGATTCGGATCCGAGCCGTAGCTGTCCTTGCTACGGATCTTCCCGTCGCGACCCCGGATGGTGAGGTCAGCCTCGAGCTTGCGAGCAATCGGCGTCGCCTTCTCGATGGCCGTGGATTGCCTCTTGTGCGTGGAGGTCGTGTCTCCGCCGACATTGACTTCCCAGCGTCCGGTGCCGGTTGGGCCGACCGAGACATTCTTCTTCCGCATGCTCTCCATCCTTTCGTGCGGTCCAGCGGGCGAT
>CAZBTT010000859.1:995-1582 GCA_964494295.1 uncultured Acidobacteriota bacterium | reverse complement strand
CCGGGAAAAGACTTGGTCCCCACGCTACTCTTTTATCTGAGGATCCGCATGGCACTCCACACCTTCATCGCAGGCACCGGACGCTACATTCCCACCGTGGTGGTGCCGAATGAAGCCTTTTTGAACCACGAATTCCACGGCCCCGATCAGAAGCCCATTGGTAAATCCAATACTGAAATTCTTGAGCAGTTCGAGACGATCACTGGCATTCGCGAGCGCCGCTATGCTTCCGATGACCTGGTCACTTCGGACATGGCCTGCGCAGCGGCCGAGGATGCCTTGGCTTCCTCGGGCCTCGATCGCGAGAGCCTGGATTTCATCCTGGTGGCCCACAACTTCGGCAATGTCCCCGCGGGCAAGGATCTGCTCGGCGATGGCAAGGTACGGGGCGGCAAGCTGTCACTGCCGGCCTATGGCTGCAGCATCATCGAACTCGACTAGGGAGTTGTCGCGAGGCCTCGGGAAGCGCTCGATATCTTCTGTCCCAGTGAGCTTCGATCGGGCAACAGTGGCGAAGCGACCCAATTTCGTAGCCTGGACAGTTCCCCCCGCGCCATCCGCGAGGCTCAGCTGCGATGCCGCAATGC
>CAZBTT010000859.1:0-985 GCA_964494295.1 uncultured Acidobacteriota bacterium | reverse complement strand
GGCGGGTGCTGGTGATCGGCGCGGAGACCTTGTCCCGGGTTTCCGATCCCCACGACCGCGACAGCCTGATCTATTCCGATGGCGCCGGAGCCACGGTCCTGGAAGGCCGCGAAACCGACGGCGCCGACGGCATCCTGGCCCACGCCGTTCGCTCCGATACCTTCGAACATTCCAAAATGCTGCTGATGGGACCCTCCTACAAGGACTCCGCCTTCCTGGAGGCCTTCTTCCTGAAGATGGAAGGCCGCAAGCTCTATCGCTATGCCCTCAACCACGTGGCGGGAGCCATCAAGGAATGCCTCGACCGCGCCGGGGTCGACTTTCGTTCCGTTGCGAAAATTCTCATCCATCAGGCCAACTTGAAAATGGACGAGGCGATTCTCGAGAACCTCAGCAAGCTCTGTGGCCTGACGGAAGTGCCGGAAGGGGTCATGCCCATGACGATTTCCTGGCTGGGGAACAGCCCGGTGGCGACGATTCCGACCATGCTGGATTTGATCCTGAAGGACGAACTTCCAGGCCATGCCCTGCAACCCGGGGATACGATCGTGTTCGCTTCGGTGGGCGCCGGCATGAACATCAATGCAGTCGCCTACCGATTGCCCGCGTAACGGCCTCGAATCTAGACCGGACCTGGGCCCTTCACCGGTTCTTCCATGCGGTTCAGGATTTCTTCCAGCCGCAAGCCAAGCGCTTCATCGTCCTTCTGCTCGGGCAACACCTGAAATGGCTCCCCATAGCGCACGACGCAGCGGCTGAAGGGCTTGGGCACGAGCATTTCATCCCAGGTTTTAAGCTTCCAGGCATTCCCGTAATCGGCGCTCAGAGGCACCACCCAGGCCCCGGTCTTGCGAGAGACTGCCATCACGCCGGGTTTCACTTTCTGGCGCGGTCCCCGGGGACCATCCACGGTGATGGCGAGATCCCATCCCGCCTTCACCACCCGGATCATCCTGACCAGCCCCTGGGCGCCCTTTTCGCCGGC
>CAZBTT010000858.1:0-1584 GCA_964494295.1 uncultured Acidobacteriota bacterium | reverse complement strand
GAAATCCCGGCGCAAGCAACCCCCAGCAGCGCCCGGCCCCGCTCTATCCTCGGGCGAAACGCCAACTTCAGAAACCGGCTGATGGGGCGTCCTCGAACGGGTTTCTCAGCTGGACCCGTCGGAGGGCAAAGGGACGACGCGATCCTCGGTAGAGGTCCCGTGAACGTCGGTCGCGTGCGATGGATCGTGATCGTCGCCGACGACCGACGTCCGTGCCCGTCAGCTCCGAACCGGTCGCTGAGCCGAGGCTGAACGCAATCCGGTCGAAGCGACCGCGCGAGGCCGTGAGCGTAGCTCGCACTCGAAGGTTCGTGAACGTCGTCCCGATCGACGTTCGTCCGCGTCCGCGTCAACGTGCTGACCGCGGCCATTCGCCGTCCGATTTGACGCCCCCGTGGCGAGGACCACGACGACGAGACTGGAAGTGACGGGGAGAAGCCGCCGACAGTCAGGCCGCGCGCACGATCTCGACGGAACAGGGGGCATGAGCAACCACCTTCTGCGACACCGAGCCCATCAGACCGCGCCAGATGGGGCCGTGTCCATGGCTGCCCAGGAAGATCTCATCCGCATGCAGACGCTGCGCCTCACCGACGATCGCCTCCGCCGGGTCACCTTCCAGGACCTTTGAACTCACGCTCACGCCTGGAGAAGACGATTGAAGGCGACCGACAGCGGCCTCCAGAAGCGCCGGGGCGTCGTGAGCCTGCCGCCGCTCCTGCTCTGCGTGGATGGCCGCCATCGAGAAGGCCGGATCGGGGAAGACCGGCACCGGCGAGTGAATCACGGTGACGACCTCGATCTCGCTGCCGCTCGGCCAGGGCCGCGCTGCGACCTCGTCCAGGGTAGCGGCGCTGGTCGCCGAACCGTCCACCGCCACGAGCAGTCTCTGTGTTCCCGGCCGCGAAGCAGGGTGGTCGAGTGGACTCGAGCCGGGTTCTGCCAGGTTCCGGGCCTCGCGAGGGGGGTGGAAGGCCATGATGAGGAGAAAACTGAGCCCGATAACGACGGGGATGAGGATCATGAGCATGGTTGGCGTCATAGGTTCCTCCGCGCCTTGAAGTGCGACACCCATCTTGCGTGCAAACGGTGTGCCCGCGTTTTGCTGGCCTTGGGCCCCCGATCGGGCACGATTTGCGCGTTTGCGACCAGGCAGCCGCATTTACCGCGGTTCTCACTCCGATCCACGTCTGGGGTGCGTGAGCAGACCGCAGGTCGGTTGACTCCTACTCCGGCGGAGTTTCTTCCGCGGCGTGACCTATCGAGGTTTCGCGGTCGAGGACGGCCAGCGTGTGCTTGTAGATGTTCTCGACCTCCATCCGCGAATTGGCGATGGCGGTCATGCCGAGCTTGCCGTGTTGCGACAGGGCGCCGATGAGGTGGAACAACACGCCCGATTCCGTCGAGTGCGAGTAGTGAAGGCGGTTGATGGTGAGGATCTCGATGAGGTCCTCGGGCAGCAGGCCACGGTAACTGTCCGACTTGAGGTTGTCGGTCGCGCGGTAGTACTTCACGTGTCCCGAGGGTGACCGGAACAAGCCGGTGGTTTCGTCGATCCCGCCGCCGGTCAGGAACTGGAGGGCG
>CAZBTT010000857.1:0-1597 GCA_964494295.1 uncultured Acidobacteriota bacterium | reverse complement strand
CTCCTGACGAGCGTCGTCGAGCAGCATGACCCTCAGCGCACGCGGCCTCCGGAAGATCGTGGTCGATGGCCACCCGTACGTCTGGCGAGCGCGCAAGACGAAGTGCCCGTGTTGCCGGGCGCGCGCGGTCGTGATCGCCGACGCGTCACGCAGAGGGAGCGTGATTCATCTCCCGGGCCCGGATCCGATCGGCGCGGAGGCGCTTCAAGGATCGCTCCACCGCTTCCTGCGCATCTGCGCGCGACACCGGCCCCGGTTTCGGTGTCCATTTCGTGAGCCGCTCGGCGCGTTCGCCTCCGAACATTCCCGCGATGACTTCGGCCGAGCCGTAGTGGTCGGCCATGTCGAATGTGGTGAACCCGGCCTCGACGTATGGGCTCATGGCGAGCGCGGCCTGGTCGAGATCGAACGCACGTCCCTCGCGCTCGAGGTCGGCGATCTGCCACAGGCCGTTGACCACCCGCGAGATCGTGAGGCCCTCGGCCAGGGGATAGCGGGGGAAGAGGATCATGGCTGCACGACGATTCGCACCGGATGTCCGCCTAAGGTACGACGATCGCGGGTTGTGTGGCTTTGTTGAGCGTACTGATGTCGCCGGCGAGAAGCGCGCTCCATTCCGCGGCTACCGCGTCCATCTCGGCTCGGTAGGTTGCGAAGACCTCGCGCATTCCCTGGGTGGGCACGCCGTCATTTTCGACCACGAACGAGTAGAGCGGAGAGAGCCGCGAGTAAAGCTTCGCTCCCCCCTTGAACGCGAGAATGTCGTACGTCACCTCGGCTTTCGGATTGTGGAGTTTCTCCTCGATGGCGTCGAGCCTGGGGAGGAGAGCGTCGGCGAGTTTCATCCACTCCGCCGCGTTCTTGTCGTCTTTGACGATGTCCTTTCGGCCCTTCACCTGGGCCCGGATGCTCCGAATACCTTCGACCATTCGGGTGAGACGGGTGATTTCGTCCCGCAGGGATAGCGAGAAGGCGAGCTGGCTCTCGTAGTCCGAAGCGCTCATCGAAAGCCGCGGATCCGGACTGACGGTCACGGGCTGGGTGTACGACTTCCCATTCACGTTCAACCGCACTGTGTAGACGCCTGGCGAAGCGAGCGGACCGACCCCCGGCTCGCCAAGATCGATCTTGGCCTGCCAGATCTTCTTCGCCCCGTCGTGCCTGAAATCCCAGTAGGCGCGCTGAACGCCGGCATCGTTCTTGAGGTCGGCCTCGGTCGGCTCGTCGATCCAGCTGTCCGGATCCTCCACCGGCCACGGCATCGGCTCGGGGACGCTCTTGAGTATGCGAATCACCGAGCCCTTGGCGTCCAGAATCTCGACCGTGAAGTCCTTCTCCGATTTCGCCTTCAGGAAGTACTCGATCATCGCGGCGGGCGGAGGATTCTGGCCCTTGACCGAGTAGTCGTGGAAGTTGCCGGAGTAGCGCCAGCGGGTGGCGGGGGCGATGGGGAAGAGGTGCGCGTCGGCGTTCTTGGTCTCGGGCTTCCACTGCCGAAGTGCGGTGAGGTTGTCGAGGATCCAGATCGCACGACCCATGGTTCCGACCAAGAGATCGGCGCCATGCCCGCGGAGATCGCTCACCGCCCCCCCCGGGG
>CAZBTT010000856.1:0-1604 GCA_964494295.1 uncultured Acidobacteriota bacterium | reverse complement strand
TGGCCGGACTCACCCGGGCCCTGGCCGTCGAGTGGGGACCGCGCGGGGTCAATGTGAACGCGATCGCGCCCGGCGTTTTCCGGACCGCGCTCAACACGAAACTCCTCGATGAGTCGGGCCGGGGCCAGGAGTTCCTGACCCGCACGCCGCTCAAGCGTTTCGGCCGGGTCGAGGAACTGGCCCCGGCCTGCGTCTTCCTCGCGTCCGAGGGCTCCAGTTTCGTGAACGGAGAGATTCTTACCGTCGATGGCGGTTTCCTTGCGAGTGGTGTCAACCAGTGAAGATTACAAACCTCGTTGTCCGTGACATTCGTTTCCCCACTTCCCTGCATCAGGACGGTTCTGATTCGCTCAATCTCGGCGACTACTCGGCCACCTATGTCGTGCTCGAGACCGGCACGGGCCTCGAAGGTCATGGCCTGACCTTCACCAACGGCCGGGGCAACGAGATCGTGGTGGCCGCGGTGCACGCCCTCAAGCACCACGTGGTGGGTCGAAGGCTCGAGGACGTCGTCACCGACATGAGGAAATTCTTTCGCGACCTGACCGTGGACAAGCAGCTTCGCTGGCTTGGGCCGGAGAAGGGCATCCTCCATATGGCCACGGGAGCGATCGTGAACGCGGTGTGGGACCTGTGGGCCAAGCGCGAGAGGAAGCCGATGTGGAAGCACCTCGTCGACCTCTCTCCCGAGCAGCTCGTCTCGACCATCGACTTCACCTACATCACGGATGTCCTCAAGCCGGAAGAGGCGATCGAGATGCTGCACGCGCGCCGCGAGGGCCGGGAAGCGCGCGAGGCCGAGATGCGCGCCGAAGGTTATCCCGCCTACACCACGTCCACCGGCTGGCTCGGCTATCCCGACGAGAAGGTGCGGCGCTTGTGCAGGGAAGCGATTGCCGAGGGCTGGACCGCCTTCAAGATGAAGGTCGGCCAGAACCTCGAGGACAACATCCGCCGCGCCGCGATCATGCGCGAAGAGATCGGTCCGCAGCGAAAGCTGATGATGGACGCGAACCAGTGCTGGGACGTCGACGAGTCAATCACCCAGATGAAGGCGCTCGCGCGGTTTGATCCCTGGTGGATCGAGGAGCCGACGAGCCCCGACGACATCCTCGGGCATGCCCGCATCGCACGTGCCGTGGCGCCCATCGGCGTGGCCACCGGCGAGGTCTGTCAGAACCGCGTGATGTTCAAGCAGCTTCTCCAGGCCGACTCCATCAAGTTCGTCCAGGTCGACTCCTGCCGCATGGGCGGCGTGAACGAAGCGGTGTCGGTGATCCTGATGGCCGAGAAGTTCAAGAAGCCGGTGTGTCCGCACGCGGGCGGCGTGGGCTTGTGTGAATACGTTCAGCACCTTTCGATCTTCGACTACATCGCGGTCTCGGCATCCCTCGAGGACCGGTTGTGCGAGTACGTCGATCACCTCCACGAGCACTTCGTCGATCCCTGTATCGCGAAGAACGCGCGCTACGTGACCCCGCTTCGTCCCGGGTACAGCATCGACATCAAGCCCCAATCGATCGCGGAATACGAATTCCCGAACGGCCGCGTCTGGCAGAAGTTCGTGGCGTAGCCATGGCGGAGAAGATGTTCAAATTCGGCCA
>CAZBTT010000855.1:0-1623 GCA_964494295.1 uncultured Acidobacteriota bacterium | reverse complement strand
GTCTCCGATGCCATCCGCTGGGTCCTCGGAGAACAAAGCACCAAGCTTCTCCGCGCAAAGAAACAGGAAGACGTCATCTTCGCCGGCACGAAAGACCGTGCCGCCGTGGGCATGGCCGAAGTCGCTCTGACGCTCGATAACGAAGGCCGCTGGCTACCGCTCGACTTCGCCGAAGTTGAAATCGCTCGCCGCGTCTACCGCAACGGCGACTCCGAATACCTCCTGAACGGTTCACGCGTCCGCCTGCGTGACGTCATCGACCTGTTGATGAAGGGCGATGTCGGTCAGAACAGCTACTCGATCATGGGCCAGGGCCTCGTCGATGAGGTCCTGAGCATGTCGCCAGACGAGCGTCGCTCGTTCCTCGATGAAGCGGCCGACGTGAAGCGCTTCCGTCTGAAAATCAAAGAAGCCCAGGACCGACTGCTCGCCACCCGCGACAACATCGAGCGCATCACGTTGATCATCGAAGAGATCGCGCCGCGCCTTGCTCAACTCAGCCGGCAGGCTGACAGGGCGGCCGAACACAAACGGCTCTCCGCCGAGCTAATAGACCTGCTCAAGGCCTACTACGGGCACCTCTGGAACGAGGGACAGAACACGCTCGTCCGCTCACGAGCCGCGCTCGACCAGGGCATCGCCGAGAACGCCTCGGCCGGCCAGCGCGTCAATCAGCTTCGCGAACAACTGCGCACGCTCTCAGAAGAAATTCGCAAGCGCCGCGAGGCTATCGGTCGCCGGGACACTCGTAACGCCGAAATCGACCACCGGTTGGTCGCAACCGAGCAGGCCATCGCTCTCGACCGCGAGCGACATAACATGGTCTCGTCGCGCCGGGAGGAAGTTCGTCTTGAACTGGACGCTCTCGAAGCGGAGCGCCTTTCGCTGGCTTCGACCGATGTCGATGACGGCCGCCGCGGTATCGAAGTGGTCGGCGAAGCAGAGACCGCGAAGGACGAAGCCACCCGCACCCGCGCCGAACTCGATGCGGCCGAGCGTGACTACTCGCAGCTTCGCTCCCGCACCCAGGAACTACGCGATGGCGCTGACGGCGACGATCGCCGCGCGAACGGTATGGCCTCGGACGTGGAAACCGCTCAGCGCCGCATCTCCGACCTTGAGCACGAACTCGAACAGCTCGTGGCCCGGCGGAAGGCCGTCATCGTCGAACTCATCGGCTATGGTCGCCGTTACGCCGAAGCCCGCACGGCCCTGGCCGAAGGCGAAATCAACGTCGATACCGCTCGGGAAGCGGCGGATTCCGCGCGTGAGCAACTCATGCGCGTCCAGGAAGAAGTCCGGGAGTTCGAGACCTCGGGCAACAGTGACCTTCGCGAACTTGACCATCTTGAAGGCCGCCTCGATGCCCTCGAACGTGTTCAGGCCGAACACGATGGTGTCGCTGCTGGGACGCGCAACGTCCTCATCATGGGGCAGGCACTCATCGACCACATCGAACCGGGCAGCATGGGCGAACCGCCGGAGATTGCCGGTGTTATCGGCCTGCTCTCTCGCCAGCTTCCCGTGCCGGCCGGCCTCGAAATCGCGATCAACGCCGCGCTCGAACAGCGACCCCACGCCGTGGTGGTAGAAACGGAATCGGTTGCCCTCGACGCCATACAC
>CAZBTT010000854.1:0-1628 GCA_964494295.1 uncultured Acidobacteriota bacterium | reverse complement strand
ACTTCGACGGCCTCGTCGAGGAGATCGATATCGGCGGGCCCCCGATGGTCCGGGCGGCGGCGAAGAACCACGGGCTGCGGTCGATCAGGCCGGACCCCGACCGCTACGACGCCGCCCTGGCGGCACGCGAGCCGGAGGGCGGGGTGCCGCCCGGCCTGCGCTCCCGGCTCGCCGTCGAAGCGTGTCGCCACCCGGCCGCCTACGACGCCCGGCGCCCCGAGGTCGCGCATGTGGTCACTCCTTCCGGGCCAGGTGCCAGTGCGAACCAGTTTCACGCCGGCCTCCCGCATCGCCGCAAAATCCCGCTCCCAGACATACGGGTTCGGCTCGTTGAGGAACTTCCGGTGGACGTCCGAGCCCATATACGTCGTGCCGGTCACCGGGTACGGCACGCCGTCCCGGACAAGATACTGATCGCCTGCCGTAAATGCCGAGCCCCGCTCGAGAAGCATACGATCGTAGATCCAGAAGCCGGTCGTGGTCCGAAGTTGAAACTTTCGGCAGGAGACCGTCGAGAAGACTGGGAGCGTGGCCCGCACCTCGTAGAGTCCGGGTGCAAGGTGTGCGAGCTCGAGTCCGGACTCCGCGCTGAGCGTCGCGCCGGCCCCTTCCAGAGCGAGAGCAAGCTCCCGGATTTTTCTCCGGCCGTCGAACACCTCCACCTGGCATTTCCCCGAAACAACCGTCCTCGCGTCAGACCCTGGAAGGTGAAGCCGGATGCTCACCGACGGGGATTCTCCGGGTCGGTAGCAGGCGAATGAGGTGCGCACCGAGAGCTCCGACGTGCCGTCGACCGCGTATGACAGGAGCGAACGGATGCCGGCAGCGTCGATCGTACCGCGGAAGTTTGCAAGGATCCAGCGTCCGCCCGCATACGGTCCCTGAAGCCGGTCGATGACGACGACCGGAGCGGCGACGAGTTCGTTCGCCGGGCCGAGGCCGAGGACGAGAGGCCGCATCTCCGCGTCGCGGGGCCCAGCCGATCCGTCCTCCGAGGGGGTGTCCTTGATGCCGGTGAACCGGACGTAGAGTTCGTGCACCTCATCCGCGCTCAGCCGCGGCTCCACTGGGAGAGCCGGCGAGCGGTACTCGCGTATGACGGCGCCATCCACCGGGAAGGACTGCGTGATGCCGAGTTTCTTGTGGTAGGCGGTCGTAGCGGCCTCGTTCCGCCACCCCTCGCCCTCCCGTACGACCGGAATGGAGAGTGGAACGCCGCCGAGATTCACCCAGTTCCCTCCTGCGAGCAGATACCGGGAGAGCTCTGCGTAGGCCTCTTTCGGGAAACGCGAGCCGTATGGAGTGACGATGACATCAGCATCGTGTCCGAAGAGTCTGGTACGGAAATCCGCGAGCCCGGCGAACGTGCAGTCGAATTCGGCGAACGCCTCCAGGAGACGCGCCTTGTCCGGAAGAGCGACTTCGCCGGACGGGAACGACGGCTCCTCAAGGATGAGAACACGCGGCCGGCACCGGTACGCGAGCTGTCCGTCCGCGTCCGGTCCCGGGATCTGCGAGACCACGCCTGCGAGCGCCAGGCTTCACGCGGTGCGCATGAATGCTCTTCTGTCCATCATCGCTCCTTTGCGTTGCCCCTTCACTTCACCGTGATCTCGTCGGCAAAGAGC
>CAZBTT010000853.1:0-1628 GCA_964494295.1 uncultured Acidobacteriota bacterium | reverse complement strand
GGGTCGCCGGGGGCCAGCTGGCTCGGGAGCGGCTCATTCCCGTTGCTCGGTATCGATGTCAGGTCCATGTACTGGTCGTTGGCCTGCAACCCGAGGTACAGCCCGTTGATGCTGTCGAGGACCAGCGCCACGTACATCAGGTTGCGTTTGTTCTGGTTGGGGCAGAAGTCGGTGTAGTAGCCCGTGTTGAAATACTCGGTGTTCGGCAGGAAGTAGCCGCTGGCCCCGTACGGCACGCCGCTGGCGGTGCCGAGTTGCCATTGGCCCGCATACCAGGGCTGTCCCGACCCGGACTGGTACGCCTGGAGCCATGAGGCCACGAACTGCGCCCGCACTCCAGCGGCACGGGGGACGCCCGCCGTTTCTACGAGGAGTGCGGGGGCGAGGTGATCTACGAGTCGCGCAGCGGCGTGCGCTCCGTCGTTCGGCGTCTCGAGCCGGAGCAGTTGTCGCGCCTCGAGCTCCTCCGGCACGGTCCGGCTCAGTTCCAAGCCTTCATTCCCGGCGACAATGTCCGCGTGCATACCGTCGGCGAGCGACTGTTCGCGACGCAGGTGCTCAGCGATGCGGTCGACTATCGGTACGCGCGACGCGACGGGCACGCCGTCACGATGGCGCCGACGACGCTGCCGCGCGAAATCGACGAGGCCTGCCTGCGTGCGGCTCGCGATCTCGACCTGCTGCTGACCGGTATCGATCTCAAGCGGACACCCGGCGGCGAGTATTACTGCTTCGAGGTCAATCCCTCACCCGGCTTCCTGTATTATGAGCGCCAGACGCTCCAGCCGATCAGCACCGCCCTCGCCGAGTTGCTGCATAGGGGCGCCGACCGGGGCGACATGGTCGAGAGGAGGGCAGCGATGCGATGAGGCGACGGAAGTCGATGTGAGCAAGCTTGCGAAAAGTAACTGCCGGGTTTATTTCCAGCGGCAAGAGGCAAAACCATGGCTAACGCACCTAGAGGCGGCAAGAATACCCAGGATCAGAGCTCGACTCCTCAATCCTCCAAGGAACCTTTCGTGTCGCAGGCCGATCGGCCCGAGGTCAAGCTCGACCTCGATGCGCCGTTGAACGACCTGCGGGTGCGGGATCTCGCGGCAATCCTCGCTCTCGTCACCACCAAGAGCCCCTTCGAGGCGGGCAAGACCTCCCTGAAGGATTTCTTCGACAAAGACTTTCCCGAGATCGCCAAGGACTACGTCAAGGAATTGAAGCCTGAGAAGTACGAAAAGCCGGAGAAGTCGGAGAAATTCGAGAAGAACGAGAAGTTCGAGAAGCCTGAGAAACACGAGAAATACGAGAAGAACGAGAAATTCGAGAAACCGGAAAAATCCGAGATCAAGGAACTCAAGATCGAGAAGATCGAGAACGACGGCGTATTCGAGACCGAAAGGTTCCGCCCCGGTCCCGACCCGCGCATCGAGCAGATCATTCAGGCGCTGGCGGGCCTGACGCGCCAGGTCGGAGTGCTCGCGAACCAGCTCGAGGAGCTGAAGAAGAAGTCGGGCGGATAGTTCCAGTGGAGCAGGGGCCCGCCGGGGATCCGGCAGGCCCCCGGCGCGGTGGGGGTGGGGCGCCCGCCGAGGCCGGTTGGATTGGAACCTCCACCCCCGCGGGCCCGCCGCAGG
>CAZBTT010000852.1:0-1634 GCA_964494295.1 uncultured Acidobacteriota bacterium | reverse complement strand
GCGATGGACGGCGAAGTCGGCCAGCTCCGCCAGGAACTCACGGGTGTTGCCGTCTGGAACGACCGAGATGGCCGTCTTGGCGCGGTCGACATATTCCTCGGCAATCCCGATCACGTCCCGGATTGCGCCTGCGTCTCGCAGTGACTCGATCACCGCGTCGAGCGCCTGGGATTCAACGGCCTCGCCCGCAAGGATAGCTTGCCCCATGCGCCATTCCCGTGAGGACGTCGGAACACGGGCGAGAGCAAGCATCGCCGGTAGTCTCGCCGTTCGCTGGCGGAGATCATCGCTCACCGGCTTCTCCCGGTCTCCCGTACCGCTGGTGAGTTCACGAATGTCGTCCACGATCTGGAACGCCAGACCGAGTTCGAGACCGTAGCGTCGCAGCATCTGGACGTGCGGCTCTGGCGCGCATCCCAGGATTGCGCCCATCTCGGCCGCGCCGGCGAAGAGCGGCGCTGTCCGGCCGTAGATCCGTCGCACGGAGTCCTCGTGCGTTTGGTCGAGGCGCGGGGCGTCGAACATCTCGCGCAACTGCCCGTTGCTGATATCGCCGAGGGTCGAGGCGAAAACGGCCGCGACACGTGTGCTCTCGGTAGCGGCGGCCAATATCGCCGACCGCGCGAAGAGGTAATCGCCGATCAGGATCACGGCACTCGAGCTGAGCGTCGCATCGTGGACGAGAGACGCTGCATGGAGGAGGTCGACGGCCGCCGCACCCGTGACGAGGTGGCCGAGGTTGTCCTCGTAGGCGTAGGCGCGACCGGCAAGCAGCACGACCAGCGGTCCAAGTCGCATGCCATCGGCGTGGACGATGTCGCCAATGAGGTCGGAAACCCCCGGGTAGTCAACCGCAACCGCCTGCTCGACCCGCGCGTCGACGCGTTCAAGATCGGTGCGCATCGTCTCGAACACGGTGGTGTGGTGGAGAGCCATCTGTCCTGTCCTCGCTGACATCGAGTTCCGGGGTTACAAACGTGATCGCAATCCCAAGCGGGCGGCGGCCTGGGAGTTGCCGCGTGAGGGTGTCGGAGGTCACGCCATTCACCGAGGATGTCTTCAACGCTTTGCTTCTTGCCGATCCTGGTCGGCGTGCGCAGAGTGGCCAGAGGTTGGTCGGTGATGTGCGGGGCAGCAGGTGCCAGCCACCTTCCCCGCCCCCATGAAGGAGGACGTAGGTCGCCATGGGCATGCTCCCTCCGGTGTTGCCTATCGGGCGTGCTGCCCGAGCCCGATGGCCTGCCGGACGGAGGCGGCGTGCTCCAGTGAGTGGATCGCCGCCTCGACCAGGAAGACCGCGCTCAACGGCATGACGCGCCCGTTAAAGCGGACAGGTCGTTCGAACGCCGGTTCGACCGCGATCCGGCGGACCAGCTCCTCGTGCGTCACCGCGAACTCACGGAGGAGGTCGTCGACACGCTGACCACGCCGGTCATGGAGGCGGATCGCGTTGAACTCGTCGCGATCAAACTCATCGATCCGATCCCCGCTACGGGCGAGTTCGATGAGGAGTTGGTAGAAGAGGGCCCGCCCGGCAAGGTGTTCGAATACCTCCCGTCCAGTCCACGGAGACCCATCCTCTCCGTGAGGCACGGGCCCCGCCCGTTTCGCCTCCGAGAGGGTCTTAAAAGTGA
>CAZBTT010000851.1:0-1639 GCA_964494295.1 uncultured Acidobacteriota bacterium | reverse complement strand
TTCTTCACCAAAGAAGAGCTCGACAAGCACCTCTTTAATATCGCCGAGGCCAAGAAGCGCGACCACCGCAAGCTCGGCAAGGAACTCGGGCTCTACATGACGCATCCGTGGGCCCCGGGCGCTCCGTTCTGGCTGCCCAAAGGCACCATTCTCTGGAACATCCTCGCCGACTACATGCGCGACGTCGTGAAGTCGGCCGGCTTCACCGAAGTTCGCTCGCCGCTCGTGTTCAACCAGAAGCTCTGGGAAACCTCCGGCCACTGGTTCCACTACCGCGAGAACATGTTCGAGATCCACTCGGGCGACGAAGTCATGGGCATGAAGGCCATGAACTGCCCGGGCCACATGCTGATGTTCGGGGCGGAGAAGCACAGCTACCGCGAGCTTCCGATCCGATTCCACGATCAGAGTGTGCTGCATCGCAACGAGGCCTCGGGCGTCCTCTCCGGCCTCACCCGTGTGCGTCAGTTCTCGCAGGACGACGGCCACATTTTCATCACTCCGGATCAGATCGCGAGTGAAGTCGAAAGCGCTTTGCGGCTCGTTCAGAAGGTCTATGCGGACTTCGGCCTCAAGGTCGAGATGAAGCTCTCGACGCGGCCGCCCGAGTTCCTGGGCGAGATCGCCCAGTGGGACAACGCGGAGGCTCAGCTCAAAGCGGCGCTCGAGGCGGCGAAGCAGGAATACACGGTCAACGCGGGCGACGGGGCCTTCTATGGCCCGAAGATCGACTTCGACATCACCGACGCCTTAGGCCGCAAGTGGCAGTGCGCGACCATCCAGCTCGACTACCAGCTTCCCGAGCGATTCGACCTCTCGTTCACAGGCGCGGACGGCGCGGATCACCGCCCCATCGTCGTGCACCGGGCGATCTTCGGGAGCTTCGAGCGCTTCATCGCGCTGCTCATCGAGAACTACGCCGGGGCCTTCCCCGTGTGGTTCGCTCCGGTCCAGGCCGTGATCATTCCCGTGGTGGAGAACCACAACGAATACGCGCGTAAGGTCGCGGCCGATCTGTCCGGCTTCCGCATCAAGGTCGATGAGCGCAACGAGAAGCTCGGATACAAGATCCGCGAAGCCCAGGCCCAGAAGGTCCCCTACATGCTGGTGGTCGGCGACAAGGAAGTCGCCGAAGGCACGGTCGCGGTCCGCCATCGCTTCAAGGGCGACCTGGGCGCCATTCCGGTTGCGTCCTTCGCCAAGAAACTTTCAGAACTCGTCGCCACGCACAACGTGAACGAGGAGCCTTCCTAGTTCAAGCCGTTCCGTCCGAGAGAGGTGCCCCATAGATCCCAAATCCGTCCGCATCAACGAAAAAATCCGCGTCAAAGAAATCCGCGTCATCGACGCCGACGGCGCTCAGCTCGGCATCATGCCGCCCGAGCAAGCGCTGTCCATCGCCGTCGAGAAAGAACTCGACCTCGTCGAGGTCGCCCCGCAGGCGGTGCCGCCCGTCTGCCGCATCATGAATGCGGGCAAGTTCTTCTACGAGCAGAACAAGCGCGAGAACGAAGCGCGCAAGCACCAGAAGCACATCCAGATCAAGGAAGTGAAGTTCCGTCCGAAGGTGGACGACCACGACTTCGACTTCAAGAAGCGCAACGTCGAACGCTTCCTCGCCGAAGGCAACAAGGTGAAG
>CAZBTT010000850.1:0-1642 GCA_964494295.1 uncultured Acidobacteriota bacterium | reverse complement strand
CATGTGCACCGGGATGCGGATGGTGCGCGCCTGGTCGGCGATCGCGCGCGTGATCGCCTGGCGGATCCACCACGTCGCGTAGGTCGAGAACTTGTACCCCCGGCGGTACTCGAACTTGTCGACCGCCTTCATCAACCCGATATTGCCTTCCTGGATCAGGTCGAGGAACTGCAGCCCGCGGTTCGTGTACTTCTTCGCGATCGAGACCACGAGGCGGAGGTTCGCCTCGACGAGTTCCTTCTTCGCGAGCTCGGCGCGGATCTCACCGACGACGATCGTCTCGATGGTGTGCTTGAGGCGCTCGGGCGTCTCTTCCTGGAGTTCCGACATCTCCTTGACGCGGACCTTCAGTTCCTTCTGACGCTTGAGCATCAGCTTCTTGTCTTCTTCCTTGAGCTTCGGCGCCTTCCGCGAGGGCTTGGCCGCGGCGACAAGCTGCTTTTCGATCGAGTCGACCTCGCGCTGCACGCGCTGCACCTCTTCGACCGCGTCCTTGACCTGGTCGATGAGGCGGCGCTTCACGCCCTCGGTGAACTCGATCCGGCGGATCAGCTGCGACAGCTCGATGCGGGCGCGCAGCGTCTTCCACCAGAGCCGGCGGTACTTCTTCCGGTCTTTCGACTTCGGCGTCTCGAGCAGCTTCTCTTCGCGCTTCTTCCACTCGGCGTTGGCCTTCTTGACGGCCTCGATCTGCTTGAGGACCTCGCGCGCGCGTTCCTCGATGCGCTCGTCGGTGATCTCTTCGTCGTTGAAGATCACGAGCTCGCGCACCGTGCGCTCGCCGGCGCGGAGCTGGTCGCCGTACTTGATGATCTCGCGCGCGATGCTGGGCGTCCGCGAGATGGCCTTGATGACCGCCAGCTTGCCCTTCTCGATGCGCTTGGCGATCTCGACCTCGCCCTCGCGCGTCAGCAGCGGGACGGTGCCCATCTCGCGCAGGTACATGCGGACGGGGTCGTTGGTCTTGTCGAGGGCACCCGGCGTGAGGTCGAGTTCCATCTCATCAGACGGTTCCGGACGGTCGAGCAGCTTGTCTTCGCGGTACTTCTGCTCGGAGTCGACGACTTCGATGCCCGCGCTCCCGAAGGCGCTGAACAGGTCGTCGAGATCCTCCGACGATGTGATGTCCGACGGCAGCAGCTCGTTGACTTCGTCGTAGAGGAGGTAGCCCTTTTCCTTGCCGACCGAGATGAGTTGCCTGACTTCGTCGTACTTTTCTTCAATGGACAAGACCGCCTCCTAGTGTGCCTTCAAATCCGTCGCGTGGTGGGAACACGCGTCACGCGCTTTCGCGCGCCGCCCCAGATTCCTTCAGCGCTTCGAGCTGCATGCGCAGGTCGTACTTTCGTGCCAGGAGGGTGTTGAACTGCTCACCCAGGTCGCCATCGCGTTGCATGCCGGCGATCTGTCCCTGCACGTCCGACAGTTCCCGTTCGAAGCGCAGGAACCGCAGGGCCCGAGCACATTCCTCGGGCTGCGAGGCCGAGTCGGACCGCGCCGCGATCCCGATCAGCCATTGCTGCTGCTGCTCGTTCAACCGCCCGAGCAACATCCCCGAGAACCGGTCGATCGGGGCGTCGGCCAGCGCCCGGACATGGCGAAACACCGCCGCGGCGGCCAATCCGTCGAAGTCCTCGTCGTC
>CAZBTT010000849.1:0-1652 GCA_964494295.1 uncultured Acidobacteriota bacterium | reverse complement strand
GGATCGGAAAATACGAGATCGTCTCGAAGATCGGTCAGGGGGCGATGGGCGAGGTCTACAAGGCCCGCGACACCGTTCTCGACCGTTACGTCGCCATCAAGACGATGTCGCCCGCGGTGCTTGGCAATCCCGAGATGGGCCAACGGTTCCTGCGCGAGGCCCAGTCGGCGGCCCGGCTCAATCACCCGAACATCGTGACTCTTCACGATTTCGGTGAAGACGCCGGACAGTACTACATGGCCATGGAACTCCTCGATGGCGAAGACCTCTCGCGGGCGCTTCGGCGCGGCGCGCTCCCGACTCTCGAAGACAAGGTCGCGGTGATGGAGCAGATTCTCGACGGCGTCGCCTACGCCCACAACATGGGGGTGATCCACCGCGATCTCAAACCGCCGAACATTCACGTCCAGCCCAACGGCCACATCAAGGTCATGGACTTCGGGCTCGCGCGGCTCGGGGAGTCCGAGATCACGCGGGCGGGCACGGTGATGGGCACGCCTAACTACATGTCGCCCGAACAGGTGCGGGGCGAGAAAACGGGTCCCGCCTCGGACGTGTTCTCGCTCGGCGCCATGTTCTACGAGGTGATCAGCGGAAAGAAGGCGTTCGACGCCGATTCGATGCACGCGGTTCTGTACCGGGTGACGGAATCCAATCCAGCGCCTCTGACCGAGATTTGTGAAGGCGTCCCGCCGGTGATCGTGACCTTCATCTGGCGCGCCCTGGCCAAAGCACCCGAGCTTCGCTATCGCGACGCGGGACAGATGCGCGATGCGCTCGACCTGTGCCGCCGGGTCTTCGATGGTTCCATGGAGGAAGCAGCGGCCATCGCGGCAATGGGCGAAGCTCCGACGATTCTTCAAAGCCCAGGCGAAGCCGCGGCTACCGCCCTGTGGACGGACCTGGCCACGCCGGCTTCCCCACCCCCCCCATCGCAAAGCCAATCGCCGCGGCCCGCCGGCCTTGGCTCGCTTCCCGGGGCGCGGCCCACAAGTTCTCCCACGATTCGGAAGGCCGGGCGACCGACCACGAAGCATCCAACCGGCTCCGGGGTCACGCCCGCGGCCTCGGTGTCCGCGGAACCAGCGGCTTCCCGAACCGGCCTCTTCGTCGGTCTCGCCGCGGTCGCCGGGATCGCCCTCGTGGCCGTGGTCGTGGTGTTGCGGCCCGCGGCTCCCGCACCCGCGGCTGACGATCGGCAGACCAGGGCCGCGCTCAGCCTCGCGGTGGAGGCGCAACTCGACTCCGCGAGGCGAAGCCTCGAGTACAAGGACCCCGAAGGCGCCATCGCGGCCGCGCAGAAGGCGCTTCAGTTCGACCCCGCCAACGCGGAGGCACAGGAGATCACCGGCCGGGCCCGGGTCCTGCTCGATGGTGTCGAGGCGGATGCCCGGGAAGCGCGACGAGCGGCTGAGGCGGGCGACCTCGACGCGGCCTCGAAGGCCCTCGCCAAAGTGCTCGATGTCATGCCGAAACATCCGGTCGCGGCGGAACTCTCGACCCAGCTCGCGAGCCGTTTTCAGGCAAAGGCCGACGAAGCGAAGAAGGAAGCCACGCGCGCGGGGGACGCGGCGCGCCGGGCCGGCGCCAGTTCACTTCGCGCCTACTCGGAAGGAACGAACCAGACGGGCATCGCGCAGGCCGCCTACGGC
>CAZBTT010000848.1:0-1654 GCA_964494295.1 uncultured Acidobacteriota bacterium | reverse complement strand
GCCGCTCTCTTAACCGCTCCCCTCGATCCCGGCGTTCGCGATCATGCCCTCGCGATCTTTACCCTCCTCGCGGAGGCCGAGGCCCAGGTCCACGGCGCCACCCCCGACACGGTGAGCTTCCACGAACTGGGGGAGTGGGACTCGATCGCCGACATCGTGGCCGCGGCCGCGATCATCCACGCTCTCCGGCCCGCCACATGGTCTCTCTCGCCCCTTCCCCTGGGTTCGGGCTTCGTGAAGTCCGCTCACGGCCGCCTTCCCGTCCCCGCGCCCGCGACCACCCTGCTCCTCCGCGGTCTGCGCGTGTTCGACGACGGCATCGGCGGCGAGCGCGTGACCCCCACCGGCGCGGCGATCGCGCGGCATATCTCCTCTCTTCCCGGCACGGCGCCTCGCGACCGCACGATGCTTGGAACCGGCCTGGGCTTCGGCACTCGGATCCTGCCGGGCACGTCGAATTGTGTGCGGGCTCTTGTCTTCGATACCGCCGAGACGGAACCGAAATCGCACGGCGACTCCGTCACCTCCATCGAGTTCGAGATCGACGACCAGACCCCCGAGGATCTCGCGATCGGTCTCGACCATGTTCGCGCGCATCCGCAGGTCCTCGACGTTGTGCAGGCGCCGGTCTTCGGAAAGAAGGGGCGCGTGGCGATATCGGTGCGGGTCTTGTGCCGGTCCGCCGCGGTGGACGAAGTGTCGGCCTTGTGTTTCGAAGAGACCACCACCCTCGGCGTGCGGCTTCTCGATGTCCGGCGTCATACCCTGGCGCGAACCGCGAGCCAGGAGGGAGTAGGCGCGCGCACGCTCTCCATGAAACACGCCGAGCGTGGCTCCGAGGTCACCACGAAGGTGGAGGCCGAGAGTCTGCGCGGCGTCCGCGGGCACGCGGAACGGCAGCGGCTGCGCAACGCCGCGGACCGCGATCGTTTCCGCAGGTGATCGAACGGATCCCTCGCTTACACTCGCCGGTCATGGATACAGGATTGCGGCGCGAAGCGTTGCCGGCTTCTCGAGCGGCAGGGGCCGCTCGAGATCTCGACAACGCGATGGCCCGCCTGAGCGCGGCGCTCCAGGCCCACGGCGACGTGGTGGTGGCGGTTTCGGGCGGCGTCGACAGCCTGACTCTCGCGGCCTTCGCGCTTCAAACTCTCGCCGATCGCGTTACCCTCGTGCATGCCGTGTCGCCCGCGGTCCCCGGCGCGGCCACCACGCGAGTGAAAGTGTTTGCGGACCAGCGGGGCGCCGCCCTCGTCCTGCTCGACGCGGGCGAGTTCGCGGACGAGGCCTACCGCGCGAACCCGTCCAATCGCTGCTACTTCTGCAAGAGTCACCTCTACGACGCGATCCGCGCGCGATTCAAAACGACGATCGTGTCCGGCGCGAACCTCGATGACCTCGGCGACTACCGCCCTGGACTTCTCGCCGCGCGCGAGCGGGATGTCCATCACCCCTTCGTGGAGGCGGGGCTCACCAAGACGAGGGTGCGTGAGCTGGCGCGCCATCTGGGTCTTGGGGAAATCGCGGAGCTGCCATCCGCTCCCTGCCTCTCGAGCCGCGTCGAAACCGGCATTCGCATCGAAGCTCCGGCCCTCGCCCTGATCGACGCGATCGAGGTGGACCTCCGCGAGACCCTTCGTCCCCAAACCGTCCG
>CAZBTT010000847.1:0-1655 GCA_964494295.1 uncultured Acidobacteriota bacterium | reverse complement strand
GCCAGCGCCGCCGGGGTTACCAAAGGCGCGCTCTACTATCATTTCCGCGACAAAGAAGAGTTGCTCTTCGAAGCGGTCCAGGATCGGATCGCCGAGTTTGAGGAGCGCGTCGTTGGCGGGGTCAGCCCTGCGACCGATCCGGCGGGTGCGCTCGCGGAGATCGCCCGGGTGTGCGTCCACATCGCCACCAAGAACAATCTGCGCCGCTTCATCCTGACGCTGATGGTCGAGGCGCTCGACACGAATCCGAAACTCTCCGAGGCATTCCGAGGCATCCTACGGCGCTTTCGCAGCTACCTTGCTGGCATCATCCGCGTCGGTCAGGAGCAAGGGGTCTTCCGGCATGACGTCGATGCGTCGCTGGCCGCGCAGCTTTTCGCCGGAGGCGTGATCGGCGCCGAGCTACAACACTACCAAGACGCCGATCGGGTCGATCTAACCGTTGCCATGGAGGGGGTGATGGCGCAGCTGTTGGCGCTTCTCACCGACCAGCGAGACACGAACCAGCAGCCTCGGGCGGGTGGCAACCGTGTACGCTCTCGCCGCCACTCACGGAAGGAGCTCTGAATGGTCAACTTCGAACTCGACGAAGAGCAGCAGTTGATTCGCGATACGGTCGTCAGCTTCGCGCGGGATGAGATCCGTCCGCACGCCCGCGAAGCCGACGAGAAGGGTCTCGTCCCACCTGGCTTGCTCCAAAAGGGGTGGGAGCTCGGGCTCGTTCAGGGGGTCATTCCCGAGGAGTACGGTGGCTTCGGCAACGCCCACTCGGCGATCACCGGGGCGGTCGTGGCGGAAGAGCTCGCCTATGGTGACCTCTCGATCGCCATGCATCTTCTGGCCCCCCGACTAGTGACGGTCCCGGTCCTCGAGTTCGGCTCGACGGCCTTGAAGCAGGCGGTGCTCCCTCGCTTCTGCGGCAAGCGCTTCGAAGCCGCCTCGGCGGCCGTGATGGAGCCGCGGATGGATTTCGACGCCCGGACGCCCACGACGGTCCTCAAACGCGAGGGAGACGACTATACCCTGAGCGGAGAAAAGTGCTTGGTTCCATTGGGGAGCGACGCGCGGTACTTTCTCGTGATCGCAAGTCTCGCCAACGGCACGGGCACCGCCCCCCCTCAGGCACTCCTCGTCGACCGCGAGACCCCGGGTCTCACCGTCGGCGACCGCGAGCGCAACATGGGCCTCAAGGCCTTGGTCACCACCCGAGTCTCTTTCGACGGATGCAAGATTCCGCGTGAGCATCTTCTGGATGGTGGCGAGAGATCGGTCTCGCGACTGGCCAATCTCTGGCGGGTCGCTCTGGCTTCGATGGCGGTGGGGGTCGCGCGAGCCGCTTACGACTACGCGCGCGAATACGCCAAAGATCGCCGCGCTTTCGGGCAGGCGATCGCACAGAAACAAGCCATTGCCTTCATGCTCGCCGAGATGGCGATGGAAGTCGACGCCATGCGCCTGCTGATCTGGGAAGCGGCGTGGACGCTCGATCGAGGAGAGGACGCCACCCGCGAGGCGCATCTGGCCAAGCGCTACGCCTCCGAACTGGTCCTCAAGATCACTGACCACGCCGTCCAGGTGCTCGGCGGCCACGGCCACATTCGCGACCATCTCGTCCAGCTCTTCCCGCGGAACTCCCGTTGGTTTGCCACCTCCGA
>CAZBTT010000846.1:0-1660 GCA_964494295.1 uncultured Acidobacteriota bacterium | reverse complement strand
TCGTTGGGCTGCATCCTACTTTCTTCGCGCCCGGTTGACTGCAATGTGACGTGGGCCCACGCCGAGCGGCGTAGCATCCGGGCGTGTCGATCTCGCTGACTGTGCTGCTGGTCCTCGCGGCCGTCATCCTGCTCGCTTTCGGGATCGGCTCGACCGGCGGCGCGATCCGATTCCTGAGCGGCGGCGGCGCGCTTCTGGTCGCGATCGCGGCCACCGCGGCGACGATCCTTCTCTTCTGGGTCGGGCACAGGGCGAACTGGACCAGTGACGGGCCAGGGATGCTGTTCGTGATGATCGCCATCGTCGTCTGCGCGATCGTGGCGGCGGTCTCCTGGATGCTCGTCTTCAGCATCGCAGCCACCGCCGCCGCGCCGGGCAAAGCACTTCCGGACGCGCCGCCCGACGTCAAGCGCGTGCTCCGTCTCCTCGGCCTCGCGCTGCTCGCGACCGCCGTGGTCGGGCAGGGTGTTACCGCCCTCCTCGGGCGAGGTCGCGCGGCGCATGAGTCCCCCGTGGTAGCGGTGTCGTTCGCCACCGGGGGCCCGCGCCTCGTGACCGCGGACGCGGCCGGCACGCTCGTCGCCTGGGATCTCCGCTCCAAGCGCGAGGAACAGCGCCGGACGGTCCCCGAACTCGCCGGCGTTACCGAGCTCTTCGTCGACTCAACGGTCGAACATGGATTCGCAATTGCGAACGGGAAGGCGCTGCGTTTCGAGCCTTTCGGGAACGGCCCCGTCGAGACGATCGCCGATGCGCGACATATCGCGCGCAGCGGTTATGTCGTCATCGCGAAGGATCGGGCGTTGCTCCTCGCCTCCTATTCCCCCTGGACGGAGCCCTATCGCGAGATCGCGTGGCCCGAGTCGATCAGCGCCATCGCCGCTAACGATGACATGATCGCGATCGCGGACCGGGTGAAGGTCACGCTCCTCGACGGGCGGGTGAATTCGGTGCGAACGATCGCGAGCGCGCCTGTCCCGGGCGCGATCACCGGACTCGAGGTCCTCTACGACGGCACTGTCCTTGCGCTCGATGGGACAGGCTCGGGTTGGGCGATCGAAATGCGCCGCGGAGTCACAACACCGCTCCCGACGAAGGCCACGCTCGTCGCGGGCGACAGGCAGGTGGTCCTGGTTTCCGGGCGCGAGGTCTCGGGGTACGACCAGCGGAAGAAAACCGCGACCCGACTCGCCACCATCGGATCCGGAGCGCGCTCCATCGACACGCGGGGCGAGCACATCGCTGTCGGTTTCGAGAGCGGAGAGGTCGCGCTGGTCACGCGCGTCGGCGCGAAGTTCGAAACGGTGAGACTGACCGCGAAGCCCTCGAAGCGATGATCGCGGACAAACCCGCCACGCGGCTCTCCTCGGAGGCGGGGCGGGTTACCCCGCTACCTTGCGTTCCTGGCCCTTCCAGTACTTCGCGCGCAATCGGTACTTCTGGAGCTTTCCCGTGACCGTGCGGGGCAGGGTCTTGACGAAGTCGATGGACGTCGGGCACTTGAAGTGAGCGAGGTGGGCGCGGCACAGCTCGAGAAGTTCGACCTTCGTCACCGACGTTCCCGGCCGCGGCACCACGATGGCTTTCGGCGTCTCGCCCCACTTTTCGTGGGGCACGCCGATCACCGATTTCACGACGGGTGAGCAAGTCGGCGTCGGCG
>CAZBTT010000845.1:0-1666 GCA_964494295.1 uncultured Acidobacteriota bacterium | reverse complement strand
CATGTAAACAGCGACAACTTGAACATTGGATTTGCTCGACGTCGCTGGATAGCTAACCGTGCATCGCCGCGCCAACTGCTTTGCTGCAAGGTCATCCGTATATTTTTTGAGAGCTACGGGGTCGCTGTAAATTGCCGGATCCGGCCCAGGGTTAGGCATCGGAATTTGATTCGGAACTGGCACTGGCGCTGGCGGATTGCGTTTTAACAAAAGCGAACCGACGCCACCGAGAAATACGACGCGCCGGAACCCGTGAACCTGGGCGCCGGATTCGAGATCACGATGCGCGACCTCGCCGAGCTGCTCCAGCGCCTCAGCGGGTTTCCTGGCGAACTCCGCTTCGACCCCAGCAAGCCCGACGGTCAGCCGCGGCGGTGCCTGGACACCGCGCGGGCCGAAGCCTCGTTCGGCTTCAAGGCGCGGGTCTCGTTCGAAGAGGGCCTCAAGAGGACAATCGAGTGGTACCGGAACAACAAGAACTCTCCCCGCTAGCCAGGAGCGCCCGGGACGACGTTCGGGCCTTCTACGAATCGCACCATGAGCAGTTGGCGAAGGCTCGAGAGAAGCGGTCGTACTACTACGGCTACCTCGACCGGGTGCTCAAGGCGCGGGTGGCGCCGGGACAAAGAGTCCTCGAGATCGGCTGCGGCTCGGGCGAACTGCTCGCCGCGGTCTCCCCCTCCTTCGGGGTGGGGATCGACCTCTCCGGCAAGGCCGTGGCGGCGGCTCGCGAGCGCCACAAGGATCTCCACTTCTTCGAGGGCGACGCCTGCGAAGCCTCGACCCTCGCGCAGGCGCGGGGACCCTTCGACGTGATCCTCATCGTCAACGTTCTCACGTTCCTGGGCGACGTCCGTCGGCTGTTCGACGCGTTGCACGCGGTTTCCCACTCGAAGACGCGGATCATGATCTACAGCTATTCGAGGCTGTGGCAGCCCGTGCTGCGCCTCGCCGAGCTGGTCGGGCTCAAGCAGGCCCAACCTACCGACGCCTGGATCCCGCAGGAGGAGGTGCGCACGATGCTCCACCTCTCCGATTGGGATCTCGTGCGGGAGGACCGCCAGATGGTGTTTCCCATCTACGTCCCGCTGCTTTCGGAGGCCCTCAACCGGTGGGTCGGCCACCTTCCAATGGTGGATGCTCTCTCCTTGATGTTCGGCATGGTCGCGCGGCCGCGGCCCGGCCGCCACCCGGGCTCGATGAAGTCCGAGCCGTCGGTCAGCGTGGTGATCCCATGCCGAAACGAGGAGGGCCATATCGCGCCGATGGTGGCGAGGCTCCCCCGGCTCGCGCCAAACAGCGAGTACATCTTCGTCGAAGGCGGGTCAAAGGACGGGACGGAGGCCGCGATCAGGCTCGCGATCGAACAGAATCCGGACAAACCCCTGCGCTTCCTGAAACAGACCGGCAAGGGCAAGGGCGATGCGGTGCGCCTGGGGTTCGGGGCGGCGCGTGGCGAAGTGCTCGTGATCCTCGACTCCGACATGGGTGTCGCCCCGGAAGACGTGCCATCGTTCGTGAACGCCCTCGCCCGGGGTCACGCCGAGTTCGTGAACGGATCGCGCCTCGTCTATCCGATGGCGGGCAAGGCCATGCGCTTCCTGAACCTCATCGCCAACAAGTTCTTCGCCGCCCTGTTCAGTTGGATCCTGGGCCAGAGCTGCCG
>CAZBTT010000844.1:0-1668 GCA_964494295.1 uncultured Acidobacteriota bacterium | reverse complement strand
GGGCGCTCAGCCGCTCTTTACCGACTCCCTGCCGAAAGAGGAGTTCGCGGAACGTCGCGCGAAACTGATGCAGAAGATCGGCGACGGCGTCGCGATCATCCAGGGGACCGCGGAGACGGGCAACTCTCTCAAGTTTCGGCAGGCCAACCAGTTCCACTACCTCACCGGTGTCGAGGTGCCGCGAGCGATCCTCATCATCGACGGTCTGACCAAACGTTCGATGCTCTTTGTCCCCCCGCGCAACGAGCGTCAGGAGCGCTCCGAAGGTCCCGTGCTCGTGCCGGGCCCTGAGGCGGTGCAACTGACGGGGATGGACGCGGTGGAGGCGCGCGACGCGTTCGAGGCGGCTCTCGTCAGCGCCTCCAGTACGAAGCGCACGGCATTCATGCCATTCCGGCCGGAAGTGCTAGGCGGCGCCTCCGTCAGCGACCCTAGGGGGAAATGGAACGCATCGGCAAAGGACCCGTGGGACGGCGGCAGGCCGCGGGAGGCCTTGTTCATCGAGAAGGTGCAGGCCAAGGCGCCGCTGCTCGACGTGCAGGATCTCGATCCGCTCATCGACGCGCTTCGTTTCTACAAGAGCCCGCGTGAGGTAGCGCTGATTCGCGAATCGACGCGGATCGCGGGCCTCGCCATGATGGAGGCGATGCGATCGGCCCGGACCGGAATGTACGAGTATGAGATCGAGGCGATCGGCGACTACATCTTCAAGGTGCACAACGCGCAGGGCGCCGCGTACTTCGCCCTGGTAGCGGCAGGCAAGAACAGCTCGTATCCCCACTATCACGCGGCGCAAACACAGACCCGAGACGGCGACATGGTGCTCTTCGACTACGCGCCCGACTACAAGTACTACGCCTCGGACGTCACCAGGGAGTTTCCGATCAACGGCAAGTTCACGCCGCACCAACGGGAGCTTTATGGCATCTACGTCAAGATGTACAATGCCCTGATGACCTCGGTCAGGCCGAACGTGCTCATCAAGACCATCCTCGAAGAAGTGGTGGCGAAGATGGACGCGGCGATCGCGGGACATACCTTCGCCAATCCCGCGTACAAAGCCGCCGCGGTGCGGTTCGTCGATGGCTATCGACGCCGGCTCAACCCGCCTCCGCCTCCGCCAGCGCCAGGCGCGCCCGTGCGCGCGGGCGGCAGCCTCGGTCACACCGTGGGGATGGAAGTCCATGACGTGAACACGCCGCACGGAGACATGCTCGTGCCCGGCATGGTCTTCACCATCGAGCCTGCCCTCACGATCCCGGAGGATCGCGTGTACATCCGTCTCGAGGATGTTCTCCTGGTCACGGAAACCGGCTACGAGAACCTGTCAGCGTTTGTCCCGATCGAAATCGATGCGGTCGAGAGACTGATGGCGGAGCCGGGCATGTTCGAGAAGTTCGTTCCCCGCCCGGCGGCCGCAGCGAACCAGCCTCGCCTGCCGAAGTAGGAAGTCAGGGGGGGTGCTGCCGTACGCGTACTCCTGCTCGTTCCTCGGCCGTAGCGTTGGCTTCCTGAACCAGCCGGTTGGACCTCGCCTCTTTACGGCCGAGTAGCGCGAAGCTCCCCCTTGGGGAAGCGCATGCCTGGCCTCGGGCCACGCCCACGAAACCACGAGTACGTCGCACGAGCCTCGCTCCAAGCTCAGACTCCGCGGCCACCACTTCTTCC
>CAZBTT010000843.1:0-1674 GCA_964494295.1 uncultured Acidobacteriota bacterium | reverse complement strand
CTTGTCGACATCCCAGTGCGGGAAGAACGACTTGGCGATCTTGTTTCGCTTGGGACGAGGCAGCGCTTCGGCGGCATCGAGATAGGTCTGGAGCGCCGTGTCATGAGCGGCGAGGGCGGCCACGGTCTGGAAAGAGGGATGGTCGTTCGGGAAGGCGGCCACGAGGCCGAGGTAGCGCTCGGCGAGCTCCTCCTTGTACTTCGAATCGAACTTTCGGTGGGTAAGTTCCTTCTTGAAATCGGCGGCCATCTCGGTGAGGGCGGCTTCGGTTGCGGCGGACTTCTCCTCGGCCGATGCGGTGTCAGGATTGATCTCTTTTTCGATGAGAAGGTTGCGCACCCGGACATCCGGAATGCCGCCGAGGATGATGTCGGTACCGCGGCCCGCCATGTTGGTGGCGATGGTGACGGCCCCGAACCGCCCGGCCTGGGATACGATGTCGGCCTCCCGCTCGTGGTACTTGGCGTTCAGGACGACGTGCTTGATGCCCTCGCGCTTGAGCATGGCCGCGAGGTGTTCGGACTTCTCGATGGAGATCGTGCCCACGAGCACCGGGCGCCCGGCCCCCGAGAGCTCCTTGATTTCCCGAAGCACCGCGCGGTCCTTCTCGGGCTCGGTGCGGTAGACCATGTCCGGGTTCTCGAGACGGATCATGGGCCGGTTGGTCGGAGTCACGAGGACTTCGAGCTTGTAGATCTTCTCGAACTCGGGGGCCTCGGTCTCCGCGGTTCCGGTCATGCCCGCGAGCTTCGAGTACATGCGGAAGTAGTTCTGAAGCGTGATCGTGGCGAGGGTCTGGTTCTCCCGCTCGATCTTCACCTTCTCCTTGGCCTCGACCGCTTGGTGAAGTCCGTCGGACCAGCGGCGGCCGGGCATGAGCCGGCCGGTGAACTCGTCCACGATGATGACCTGGCCGTCCTTCACCACGTAGTGAACGTCGCGGGTGTACAGCGCGTGGGCGCGCAGGCCCTGATTGACGTGGTGGAGCACATCCATGTTCGACGGGTCCCACAGATTGGTGACCCCGAGGAGTTTCTCCGCATGGGACATGCCGTTGTCGGTGAGGGTGACGTTCCGCGCCTTTTCGTCGACGATGTAGTCGCCGGTCTTCTCGAGCTCGGCGCGTTCCTCCGCCTTCTTGTCGCCGGCGATCCGCGCCCCGGGGATGAGCCTTGGGATGATCTGGTCGATCTTGTAGTACAGATCGGTGGACTCCTCGGCCGGCCCGCTGATGATGAGAGGCGTGCGCGCCTCGTCGATCAGGATCGAGTCGACTTCGTCGACGATCGCGTAGTTGTGCCCGCGCTGGACGTACGACTCCAGCTCGAACTTCATGTTGTCGCGCAGATAGTCGAAACCGAACTCGTTGTTGGTGCCGTAGGTGATGTCGGCGGCGTAGGCCGCCTGGCGCTGGCCCGACGACAGGCCGTTGACGATGACGCCGACTTCCAGACCCAGGAAACGATAGACGCGCCCCATCCATTCCGCGTCGCGCCGGGCGAGGTAGTCGTTGACGGTGACGACGTGGACGCCGCGCTGCGGCAGGGCGTTGAGGTAGACGGCAAGCGTGGCGACCAGCGTCTTGCCTTCGCCCGTCTTCATCTCGGCGATCTTGCCCTGGTGCAGCACCATGCCGCCGACCATCTTCCCGTCGAAATGCCGCCTCCCGAGCGG
>CAZBTT010000842.1:0-1675 GCA_964494295.1 uncultured Acidobacteriota bacterium | reverse complement strand
AGCCCTCTTCCATCTTCGCGGCGGCTTCTTCGGGCGAGATCCTCTTCATCGCGTGACGTTAACCCACGGCCGCGGTCAGAAGCGGGGGGAGGGCTTCGTCGAAGACATCCGGGTCGCACAGCAGGCTTGCAACCAGATAGCAGCCGGTTTCGAAGTCGAAGAAGTGTCCGGGATGGACCAGAACGCCTTCGTCGAGAGCCAGGAGCGCCCGTTCTTCATCGGTGCGCATGGCCGGACATTGGATGAGCGCCGACCATCCGCCTTCGACGGGAAGGAGAGTGAGTTCAGGACAGGCCGCGGTTGCGGCCTTGAGGGCTTCCAGGTTGCGCGCGAGCCGGGCTTTGATCGGAGCCTGCAGCGCGACTTTCTCCTCGAGGATCGCGGGAAGCGCCAGTTGGATCGGTGTCGCCACCGAAAGATACGTGTCCGCGGTGAACTCGAGCCGCGTGAACGCTTCCTCGCTTGGAGCGGCCGGACCCGAGATCGCGATCCATCCGAGCTTCATCTGGGGCAATGCGCATGACTTCGACAGGCCGCCGAGCGCGAAACAGAGAGCGGGGGAGTCGAGTGCGAAGGAAGGATGTCGCGCCGCCCCATCTCCGCCGAGGACGAAGTCCGCGAAGACCTCGTCGGCGATGATCGCGACGCCGCGTTCCGCGCAGAGTTGCGCGAGCGCCGCGGCCTCTTGGCGCTTGAGGAACGATCCGGTCGGATTGTTGGGGTGCACGACGACTACGGCGCGCGTTCGTTCGGTGATGAGCGGGCGCAGGGAATCGACGCTCAAGTGCCACTCGTGATCGAAGTTGAGGGGGTACGCCCGCACGGAAACGCTGTCGAGATCGGCGAGGTATCCAAAGAGCGGATACGACGGTGTGGGCACGAGCACTTCGTCGCCCGGATTGGCGAGGAGCTTGAAGAGAAGCGAGTACGACTCGCTGCTGCTCGCCGTCAGTATGAGCCGCTCGGGTCCCACGCTGATCCCGCGCCCGGCATAGTCGGCGCTCACCGCCTCGCGAGCCGAGGCCAGCCCGCGTGCGTCGGGAGCGTAGTGCGCGCCGGCAGGGTTCCCGAGCAGCGCCATCAGTTCGGGCGGAGCGAGAAAGCCGGCGCGGGTTGGATTCGATTCGGTCAGATCAAGGATCCGCGTCCCCGAAGCCCGCATCGAAGCGATACGCCGCGCAAGCGAGTTCTCCGCGAAGTCGTGGGGCGTCCGCACCGAAAACATGAAGCGAGGCTAATACGAACCCCGTAACCCCACTACCAAGCTCGCGCGTTCGTTCTCACCACACTACGTCATTGCGAGGAGCCATTCCGCACGGGTCCGCCGCACTACCAACGCCGCGCGTTCGTCCCTGAACCACACTACGTCATTGCGAGGAGCCATTCCGTTGGTACCGCGACGAAGCAACCCCGTCCAGCCACTACCAACCCCGCCGACGCTATGCTTCCGCCAATGCCCCCCGCGACGCGTGAACACGAGCGGCTTGCCGAAAAAGACGGGTCCCTCGCCACCTGGCGTCACTGGGGACCTTACGTGTCCGAGCGCGCGTGGGGGACGGTCCGCGAGGATTATTCGGCGGACGGCAATGCCTGGGCGCACTTTCCGCACGCCCAGGCCCGCTCGAAAACGTATCGATGGGGCGAGGACGGCCTCGCCGCGATCTGCGACCGCTAC
>CAZBTT010000841.1:0-1678 GCA_964494295.1 uncultured Acidobacteriota bacterium | reverse complement strand
CGAACTCGTCCCCTCCGACGCGGTACCGCGTCACGGCGTTCCGCTCGATCGCGCGGGCAAAGTCCCGGTGAACCCGGATCTGTCGGTGCCGGGCGCGCCGAATGTCTTCGTGGCAGGCGACCTGGCCTCGATCCAGCAGGATGGCGCGGGCGTGCCCGGCGTCTGTCCTGCCGCGATGCAGGCGGGCCGGCACGCGGCACGCAACATCATCCGCCTGGCCGGAGGCGGGACGAGTTCGCCCTTCCGATACGTGGACAAGGGCTCATTCGCGGTCATCGGCCGCGGCGCCGCAGTGGGCGACCTGTTCGGCTGGAAGATGTCGGGCCGCCTCGCGTGGCTCGCATGGCTGGCCATCCACATCACGTTCCTGATCGGCTTTCGGAACCGGCTCATCGTCTTGATTGGATGGGCTTACTCCTACTTCACTCATCGGCGGGGAGCGCGGCTCATCACGGGCTCCTGACCCGCGCCAGTTGAGGACGGAAAGGGGCCGGCTGATAGAGTCCCGCGCGATGGATCAGCCCGAAGCCGACGCACCCGCCGTAAAGCCGAAGTCGTACTGGAAGGCGGTCGGTCCGTTCAAGGAAGTCCTGCACCGGACGGTGTCTGCCGAGCAGCTTGTCGCCCTGTCGGAGAAGAACCCGGCAATCCACCTCGCCTACGCGGCGCGACAGTTCGCGATCGTTCTCGTCTGCGGCGTGGTCTTGTACCAGGAGCAGCCGTGGTGGATCACCGCCCCGTTGATCGTCCTGCAGGGCTTCACGTTCTTCAACATGACGACCCTGCTCCATGAAGTGGTCCACAGCGCGGTCTTCAAGAAGCCCTGGCCCGCGGGCGAGCGCGTCCTCGGGCTCCTCTACGCGATCACGAGCGGCATCTCGGCCTCGCAGTTCACGCGCTGGCATCTCGATCACCACGACAATCTCGGGACCAACGACCTCGACCCGAAGCGTCACTGGCTTTCGCCCAAGCGCAACAAGCGGTGGTTCAAGCTTCTCTACTGCACGCCCGCCCTCATGCCGATCTACTTCAGGGCCGCGGCCAACGAGGTGAAAACGTATCCGGCGGCGCTTCGCGCCCTCATCGCGCGCGAGCGAATGGCGACCATCGTCATTCAGCTCGCGGTGGGAGCCGCGCTCTACTACTTCGGCGGCATGGGCGCGATGTTGCGGGTGTGGTTCCTCCCGTACTTCATCGTCTTCCCCATCGCGTTCACGGTGAACCGTCTCGGCCAGCACTACAACATCGACCCGACGAATCCCCTCAAGTGGTCCACGGTGATGCGGCCCTCGTGGATCTGGGACTTCCTGTTCGTCTACTCGAACTATCACGCGGAGCATCACTACTTCCCGCGGGTGCCGTTTTACAACCTCCGCAAGCTCCACATGATCCTGCGCCCGATGTACGACGAACTCGGGGTCAAGCCCCACACCTACCGCGAGATCCTCTGGAAGTGGTTCGTTCTCAACCGCGCGCCGCACACGAACTGGGAATTGCCGGCTGCCGTTACGCCGGGCGCCGAACCGTCGCGCGCGTAAGCCGAAGTCCCTACCCTGCCCTTTGACCTCGCGTCATTGCGAGTCGGTTCACGGACCAAGGTCCGTGACTGGTGAGAGAAACCCCCGTCGTCATCGCGAGGAAGCTCGTTGAACGAGGGCGAGCGCGAGCGCTGCCCGCA
>CAZBTT010000840.1:1156-1685 GCA_964494295.1 uncultured Acidobacteriota bacterium | reverse complement strand
TCCGCTGGATCATTCACGCGAGCCCGCTCACCGACGAGCAGATGAAGGAACTGCTGGATGACTTCCGTGACGTTTCGATCGCGGTGCTGGTGGGATCGGTGGGCACCGCCCTCGTCCAGACCCTGGTGGCCACGATCGGCTTCTGGATCGCGGGGGCCAAGCACGCTTTGCTCCTGGCCGCGGCGACCTTCATCGCGGCATTCATCCCGGTGGTGGGCGCGGGTTCGGTGGTGGTGGCCTCGGCGGTCATCCTCTACTTCACCGGCCACCCGGGCCCCGCGTTGTTCCTCGGCATCTGGGGCATCGGGGTCGTCTCCTCGATCGACAACGTGGTGAAGCCCCTCCTCATGCGCGGCAAACTCGAGATCAACACCGGGATCACCTTCTTCGCCCTTCTGGGCGGCGCCGCGGTGTTCGGGCCGGTCGGCCTGCTCGCCGGCCCCCTCATCGTCGCGTTCTTCCTCGCGGTGGTGCGGATGTGCCATAAGGAACTGGGTGAGATCAAGATCGTCGCGCCTCCGGAGATTCC
>CAZBTT010000840.1:0-1146 GCA_964494295.1 uncultured Acidobacteriota bacterium | reverse complement strand
AGCCGACACGCTAAGCCGCCATCTCGTGCAGCGGCTGCGTGTCGCGCACCAGGCGCCAGGCGCTGCGCCAGCCACCTTGCGCCTGGGCGACAAATCGATCGATTCCCTCGCGAAGCATCGGCGTCGAGGCTGCAAGCGCACGCCGTGCTCGTTTGCTGTTGAGCGACGTTTCGTCGTGCCAGGCGCCGTCCGCGTGAGATTCCTCATGCAGCGTCGTGCCTCCGGAGAGTCCCGTCCTGCCGGCTGAGCCTCAGCCCCCGCCCGCCAACCCTCAGATCGGCCCAGCATGAAGTTCAAGGACTACTACGAAACCCTGGGGGTCGGGCGCAACGCAACGCCAGACGAGATCAAGGCCGCGTATCGCAAGCTCGCGCGCAAGTACCACCCGGACGTCAGCAAGGAGCCCGGGGCCGAGGCGCGCTTCAAGGAGCTGGGCGAAGCGCACGAGGTTTTGAAGGACCCCGAGAAACGCGCGCTCTACGACAAGATGGGCAGTCAGTGGAAAGCGGGTCAGGACTTCAGGCCGCAGCCCGGGTGGGACGCCGGCTTCGAATTCCGCGGCGGCGCCGAAACCGGAGACTTCGACCCGAGCGATTTCTTCGAGGCGCTCTTCGGCCGCCGGCCTCGCGGAGGAGGCGGAAGACGCCCGAACGTTCACGCGCAGGGCGAGGATCATCACGCCAAAGTGATGATCGACCTGGAAGACGCCTACCGGGGCGGTTCGAGATCCATCACGCTGCGCATGCCTTCCTACGATGCCTCGGGGGGTCTGGTGTCCCACGAGCGGAGGCTCGACGTGAACATCCCCAAAGGGATCCGCGCCGGCCAGCATCTGCGGCTCGCGGGTCAGGGTGCTCCAGGCGTGGGAAAGGGATCGCCAGGCGACCTTTACCTCGAGGTCGCGTTCAATCCCCATCCCCTGTTCCGCGTGGAGGACCGCGATGTGCATGTGGAGTTGTCCCTCGCTCCCTGGGAAGCGGCGCTCGGGGGCAAAGTGACGGCGCCCACGCCGGAGGGGCCGATCCAGCTCACCATCCCTGCAGGTTCGGCGGCGGGCCGGAAGATGCGCCTTCGCGGCCGCGGACTGCCGGGGACTCCCCCGGGGGATCTCTATGTGGGGCTTTCAATTGCCCTGCCTCCCGCAAA
>CAZBTT010000839.1:0-1687 GCA_964494295.1 uncultured Acidobacteriota bacterium | reverse complement strand
AGTCCCCCATGAAGCTCGTTCGCAATCTTTCTCTTGCCCTTGCCCTCTTCGCCGGTCGCGCTCTTTTTCTCGGGCATGAGGCCGCGCCCCGTCTTCGCGTCGAACACCTTCCATTCGAGGGCGTTGTTGAACGACTCGCTGAAGCGACCGAGCTTCTTGGTGTCGACCTGCGACACCGCGAACATGACGACGAAGAACGCAAACAGGAGCGTGATGAAGTCGGCGTAGCTGATCAGCCAACGCTCGTGGTTGACGTGCTCGGGGTGCTTCTTTTTTCGGGCCATCGTTCGCTACGGGGGGACGGGATCCCCGGCTCCAGCGCGATCCTTGGCCTTTGGCTTGTCGCCCGGTTCGTGCACCAGGCCCCCGAGTCGTTCGGGCAGCACCATCGGGTGCACGCCCTGCTGGATGCCGAGAGCGCCTTCCAGGATGAGGGTGGGCGTGGCGACCTCGTCGCGCGTGCGGAGCTTGAGCTTGCCAGCGACGGGAAGCGCGACCAGGTTCGCCATCGCAACACCATAGATGGTGGCGACGAACGCGGACGCGATGCCATGACCGACCTTCCCGATATCGGAGAGGTTCTGCATGACCTGGATGAGGCCGAGCACGGCGCCAATGATGCCGACCGTCGGCGCGTAACCACCGACCGCTTCGTACACCTTGGCGATGTCTTCACCCGATTCTTCGACGTGGGTGCGGGCGGATTCCAGCGTCTCGCGCATCTGATTCGAGTCCGAACCGTCGACCGCGAGCATGAGCGCCCGGGACAGGAACGGATCGGAGGCCTTGGGGGCGGCGCTCTCCAGGGCGAGGATGCCGTCGCGACGAGCGGTCGTGGCGTAGCCCACGATCTCGGTGATGAGTGCCTGCGCGCGGCTTGCTGGAGGATTCAAGATGCTCTTGATGCTCTTCAGCGCGGAGACGAAGGTGGAGAGCGGAAACTGGAGCATCGTTGCGCCGACGGTTCCGCCGGCCACGATCAAGAACGCGATCGGGTTCAAGATCTGGGACATCTGCCCGCCTTCGAGCACGTTCCCGCCGAAGACGGCCACGAGGCCCAGAATGATTCCGATGAGGGATCCTTTGTCCATGGCTCAGCGATCTCCCCGGCGCGACTCGGGCGGTCGCAAGGACGGCGGTCGGGAGGTATCGGAGCGGTTCATCACGGCGAGCTTCAGGGCTTCCAGCGACGGAATCGCTCCGTCGGTTTCGCTGAACGGCGCGCGGACGGATCGCTTGAACTCGACGACCTTCGCGATCACCTCATCCAGGGACTCCCGCACCATGATGTGATCTCCGTTGAGGAGCGCGATGCTGGTATCGGGAGTCACGTCGATCCAGGTGACGAGCTCCGGGTTGATGGCGATGACGCGACCATTCATGCGAGTGAGTTGAATCATGCGAGCCTCGAATCGGGGGCCAGGCTGGCTTCGACCACTTCACAGATGGAGTGCCAGGCGAGAATGTGGAGCTCTTGTACGCGCGGGGTCGCGCTCGTCGGCGCCCGGAACACGTGGTCGGCCGCGTCGGCGATGGGCCCGCCTGCGCTACCAGTGAATCCGACGGTGATGGCGCCCCGGCTGCGGGCGGCTTCGAGAGCGCGCACCACGTTGGGAGACTTGCCGCTGGTGCTGATGCCCACGACCACGTCGCCAGGGCGGGCGAGAGCGCGCACCTGACGCGAGAA
>CAZBTT010000838.1:0-1691 GCA_964494295.1 uncultured Acidobacteriota bacterium | reverse complement strand
TTACCCCCTTGCCGTCAATCCCGTGACGAACAGGATCTACGTCGCCAACTACAGCAGTGGCGACATTACCGTGATCGACGGCGCGACGAACGCCACGACAACGCTCCCCGCCGGCGTGAATCCATTCTCGGTGGCCGTGAATCCTGTGACGAACAAGGTGTATGTGGCGAACTACGGGAGCAATACCGTGACCGTGATCGATGGGATGGCCGCCACCGTGCTGGCCACGGTACCCGTACTTGGTCAACCCTATTCTGTTGCCGTCAATCCAATAACGAACAAGGTGTACGTCGCCAACTTCGCAAGCAACAGCGTGACGGTGATCAACGGGGTAGGAGATACGGTGTTGACCGCCGTACCCACCGGGCTTCAGCCTCGCTCCGTCGCGGTCAATCCGGAGACGAACAGGATCTACGTGGCGAATAACGGGAGCGCAGACGTGACGGTAATCAACGGGGCGACGGATACGGTTGCCGCCACGGTTGCCGCTGGACCAAGCCCCATCTTCGCGGCGGTGAACGTGGTCTCGAACAAGGCTTACATCGTCAACAATAACTCGACGACGGTGACTGTCATCGATGGCGCTACCAACGTCGCGACCACCGTTGGCGTGGGGAGCAACCCGTTTGTCGTGGCCGTGAATGCCGCGACGAACAAGGTTTACATCGGGAATCAGGGCACCAATAACGTGACCGTGTTGACGGAGCAGGAAGTGTCTGCAATTCCGCTGACCACGAGCATCACGTCCCTCGCGGGTGATGTGACCGCGTCGGCGACACCCACCTTCACGTTGACGGCTGCAAGCACCTTCTCGCCCACGGCCCCCACGGTGCAGGGTGTCTTCACTCAGGTGGATACGTGGCAAGGGGCATGGCAGGCTGCGACCCCTTCAGGCCCAAACTACACCGCAACCACTTCGACTCTCGGCCTGGGCACGCACATCCTCTACGCCTACGCGGTTGATGGTCAGCAGGGCATCGGCAGTTCGAACGCAGATGGTTGGACGGGCAGTCCGCTGGTCGGCTCGATTGCGTCCTACGTCTTCACCGTGGTCGCCCCGGCGCCCTGCTTCGCAGGGACATGGTCCGCGAACGGCCTCGATGCTCCTAATGCGTGCGTACCGGCGTCAGCGGGCAACTTTGTCGCCGGACCCGGCGCAACAACTCAGACGCCCTGCGCGGCGGGGTCGTACCAACCGCTGACCGGCCAGACCTCGTGTACGCCCGCTTCGCCCGGCTTCTTCGTTCCCGGTTCGGGCGCCATCAGCCAGACACCCTGCGCTCCGGGCTTCACATCGGGCGCCGGCGCGACGGTGTGCGTCCCTTCGGCCACGACCTTCGTGAACATCACGGGGGTTCCGACGCCGGCGAATGAGGGATCCCCCACGGGCACGACAAACTTCGTGTTCACGCTGAGCCGAACAGGTCCGGCGACGGCCTTCAACGTCAACTACACGTTGACCGGAGACGCGGTGGCTCCCGAGGACTACCCGGTGCTTTCCGGGACTGTGAATTTCAGCGCGGCCGCGACGACCCGGACCATCACGGTGGCGATTCGTCGCGACACCAAGTTCGAGATCGACGAGAGCGTGATTCTGACGCTGACGGCCGCTGATAGCGGCGTGGTGATTGGTGGAAACTTCACGGCCAGCACGACGGTACTGAACGACGACACACCCCCGACGATCTCTA
>CAZBTT010000837.1:0-1701 GCA_964494295.1 uncultured Acidobacteriota bacterium | reverse complement strand
GTGCCACAAGGTGTCGTCGGCATCAAAGCCGATGACGCGGCAGTTCCTCATTCGCGAATCCTAGCCCCTTCGACACCCGGGCGGAGTGGCGGCCCCCGAGGGTAGGATCCTCGCCATGACCCCGATGCTCGCGACCCTCCTGACCCTGGCCGCCGCCATGCCGCAGCCTTCCAGTCTCAGTGCCGACGAGCGCGCCCTCACGGCCTTCGTAGACACCGATAACGGCCGCGCCCTCGCCCTGCTGGAGCGGGTGGTCAATATCAACAGCGGCACTATGAACCTCTCGGGTGTGAGGGCCGTGGGGGACGCGTTGCGGCCCGAATTCGACGGACTTGGCTTCAAGACCGAATGGATCGAAGGCGCGTCGTTTGGCCGCGCGGGGCATCTGATCGCCGACCATCCCGGCCCGGGGCCACGCATCCTCCTCATTGGCCATCTGGACACCGTCTTCGAACCGGACAGTCCGTTTCAGAAGTTCGAGCGCCTGAGCGCCTCCGCCGCCAGAGGGCCGGGCACCACCGACATGAAGGGCGGCAATGTCGTGATGATTCATGCGCTCCGCGCGTTGCACGCGGCAGGCACCCTCAAGTCGATGAACGTCGTGGTTGTCCTGACCGGTGATGAGGAGGCCGCGGGGCGTCCGCTCGTAGCTTCGCGCGCAGCCCTCGTCAAAGCAGCACAGGGCGCTGAAGTCGCGATCGGCTTCGAGGATGGCGACGGGAATCCGGCCACGGCGGTCATCGGTCGCCGCGGAACTTCGAACTGGGAGTTGCGGGTCAAGGGTAAACCCGCGCACTCATCGCAGATCTTCAATACGGAGAATGGTTACGGCGCGGTGTTCGAAGCCGCGCGCATCCTGAACGCATTTCGCGAGAAGCTCGCGGGGCAGCCTCACCTGACCTTCAATCCCGGCGTCATCGTGGGCGGCACCTCCGTCGAGTACGACGGGCCGGCATCGCGGGGCACCGGCTTCGGGAAGAGCAACGTGATCGCCGAACACACGGTGGTCACGGGAGATGTGCGCGCGCTTTCGCCCGAGCAGTTCGAGGCCGCGAAGAAGGCGATGCAGGAGATCGTGGCCGCCTCGCTGCCCAGGACCAGCGCGACCCTGACCTTCGACGACGGCTATCCCCCACTCGCGCCGACTCCCGGCAACGAACGACTCCTGGCCCTCTACAGCCGGGCCAGCGATGACGTGGGCGGCGGACCGGTCATCGCGGTCGACCCCGACAAGGCCGGCGCGGCGGACGTGTCCTTCGTGGCGGGACACGCGCGGATGATCCTCGATGGCGTCGGTCTCATGGGATCGGGCGGACATACCGTTCACGAGACCGCCGATCTCACCACACTGCCGATGATGACGAAGCGTATGGCCGTGCTGCTCTCACGTCTGCACCGCGACGGAGCGAAATAGTGACGGAGCGGCTCTACTACACCGACTCACACCTGACCGAGTTCGAGTCGGTGGTTACGTCGTGCATTCCCGTCGCGGACCGATTCGAAGTGGCCCTCGCGGCCACCGCTTTCTATCCAACGGGCGGCGGCCAGCCCAACGACCTCGGTACGCTCGGCGACGCGCGGGTTCTCGACGTGATCGATCGCGAAGAAGCGGGTGTCGCCCACGTTGTCGACCGCCCGCTCGACCCCGGCGCGCGTGTGAAGGGAGCGGTCGACTGGAGCCGCCGCTTCGATCACATGCAG
>CAZBTT010000836.1:0-1718 GCA_964494295.1 uncultured Acidobacteriota bacterium | reverse complement strand
GCGACCCCGCGACGGCTGAACTCATCAAGGAGAGGCGCGCGCTCGAGGACAAGATCGAGGCGCTCAAGGCCTCCAAGGACGCGATCCCCATTGAACGTTACGAGCAGGAACTGGAGCGGCTGCTTCTCGACCTTGCGCTCAAGACCGAGGAAATCCGAAAAAAGCAAGGAGGTTCGACAAGATGACGCGCCGCAAAGCGCTCACCGCCTTCACCTCCATCGCGGCATTCACGCTGGCGATCGGGGCCTGGGCCCTCCAGCCGCCCTTCCCATCTCCTGGATCGCGTGTGCCGCCCGTGACGTTTCGCCCACCCGTGAAACTCTCCGCGATGGAGGCGCTTCGGCGGGGTCAATATCCGCGCGCCCTTGAGGCCGGTCGCGAGGACCTCGCAAGAGAGCCGGGAAGTGTGGCCGCGCTGACCACGCTTACGAAGACGCTCCTCGAGACGGGCGCGCACGCCGAGGCAGAGGACACCACGCGCGCCTTCATCGCTCGACTACCGAAATCGGCTGATGCTCAGAACCTCCTCGGCGAGGTTCTGGCCGCCCGCGGAAAGCGGACCGAGGCAGAGGCGGCCTATTTGAAGGCCATTTCGGGAAGAGCCTCAACCGTCCTCGCCGCCGAGGTCTCCCTCGGGATCCTGCAGTACGAGCGGGGGCTTCGCAGCGAGGCCAACACCCGTTTCGAACGTCTTATCGCGGCCTACAACTCCGGTCGCGCCACCACCGCTTCCGACCTGATCGCGGTCGGCCGGGCCTGTCGATACCTTGGTGTTTCGAACCCCGACGCCTTCAAGGATGCGCTCAAGGCGTTCGATGAGGCGGCCGTGCTCGACGAAACTCACGAAGCGCGCGTCCGCATCGGAGATCTCTTTCTCGAGAAGTTCAACGGCACGGAGGCACGGAACGCGTTCGAGATCGTGCTCCGCGCGAACCGCGACCACCCCCAGGCCCTGCTCGGCCTCGCTCGTTCCCGCGACCTTGATGGTGAGCGCGGCGTCCCCGACCTGCTCGACGCAGCCCTCAAGACAAATCCGAATCTGACCGAGGCGCGCGCCTACCGTTCCGGTCTGCTCCTCGCCCTCGAAGACTTCAAGAAGGCCCGCGAAGAGGCGGAGACGGCGCTTGAAGCGAACCCGACCTCGCCCGAGGCCCTCGCGGCCCGGGCCGCCGCCCAATATCTCGCGGGCGACACCCCCGGGTTCACGGCCACGCGAAGACAAGCTGAGGCACTCTTCCCAAAGAGCGCCGACCTTCTGGTGACCGTGGCGGAGGCCGCAGTGCGCAATCGCCTCTACCGCGAAGCCGCCCAACTCGCGACCGAGGCCTTGACCCTGGATCCCCAGTCCTGGACCGCCCTCGCGAGCCTGGGTCAGAACCAGCTTCGGCTCGGGGAGATCGAGGCCGCTCAGAAGAACCTCGGCCGATCGTTCGCGGGCGACCCCTACAACGTCTGGGTGAAGAACACACTCGACCTGCTCGATACTTTTGTGAACTACACCACCATCGAAACGGGGATCTTCCGGCTGTTCCTGGACAAGAAGGAAGCGGGGGTCCTCGCTCCGCCCATGACCTCTCTCGCGAACGAGGCGATGCAGGAACTTGCGGCGCGCTACGGCTACACGCCCTTGGAGCCCATCCGCATCGAGGCCTACCCGTCCCACGCGGACTTCTCGGTGCGAACGGTCGGGCTCGCCGGCCTGGGTGCGCTCGGGGTCT
>CAZBTT010000835.1:0-1719 GCA_964494295.1 uncultured Acidobacteriota bacterium | reverse complement strand
CCTCGCGGAACTGGCCCTCGGCGGCACCGCCGTGGGCACGGGCCTGAACGCGCATCCTGAGTACGCGGTTCGCGTCGCGAAGAAGCTCGCGGAGCTGACCGACCTGCCTTTCGTCACCGCGCCCAACAAGTTCGAAGCGCTCGCCGCCAACGACGCGCTGGTCCACGCGCATGGCGCGCTCAAGACGCTCGCGGTCTCCCTGATGAAGATCGCCAACGACGTCCGGTGGCTCGCCTCCGGTCCGCGTTGCGGCATCGGCGAACTCACGATCCCGGAGAACGAACCCGGTTCGTCGATCATGCCGGGCAAGGTGAACCCCACCCAGAGCGAAGCCATGACCATGCTCTGCGCCCAGGTCATGGGCAACGACGTGGCGATCAACATCGGCGGAGCTTCGGGAAACTTCGAGTTGAACGTCTTCAAGCCCCTCATCATTCACAACTTTCTCCAGAGCGCCCGGCTCATCGCCGACGGCTGCGACAGTTTCCGGACCAATTGCGCCTACGGCATCGAGCCGAACGCGGTCAAGATCGATTCGAACCTTCACAATTCGCTGATGCTGGTCACGGCGCTCAACCCGCACATCGGCTACGACAATGCCGCGAAGATCGCGAAGACCGCGCACAAGAAGGGCCAGACCCTCAAGGCCACCGCGATCGAGCTGGGCCTGGTCACCGCGGACCAGTTCGACGCGTGGGTGAAGCCGGAAGACATGGTGGGAACGAAGTAAGCGCCGGGCTGCCTCTCGCCCGGACTATGGACAATCTCACCCACACGTTCACCGGCATAGCGATCGCCCGCCTGGGCCTCGAGAAGCGCTGGCCCGGGGCCACGCTCACTCTGGCCGTCTCGTCGAACTGCCCCGACATCGACATCGTGAGCGCCTTCTGGGGCAATGTCGCGTATCTCGAACACCACCGCGCGATCACTCACGCGTTTCCCGCGAGCCTTCTCCTCGCCGCCGCCCTCGCGCTGATCCTTGCTCACTGGCCGGGATCGCAGCGGCGCTTCGTGCCCACCCTTCTTCTGTCCTGGCTCGGGATTTGCCTGCACATCGTCTGGGATCTGTGGACGAGTTACGGCACCCGCGCCCTGCTTCCCTTCGATCCGACCTGGTACTCGTGGGATCTGATGTTCATCGTCGATCCCATCTTCCTCGGACTTTTGCTGCTCGGCTGTTTCGGCGCGCGCTGGTTTGGCCGGCCACAGTTGCCTCGATGGGCGATGGCCGCAGCTCTCGGTTACATCGGCCTGCGCGCCGGCGCTCAATGGATGGCGCACGGAAAGGCGCAGAGTTTCGCGGGCTCCGAATTCCAGTTCGTGAGGGCGCTGCCGAACCCACTCTCGCTGAACCGGTGGCGTTTCCTGGCCCGGAACGACGACGCCTTCGTGACCGGCTCGGTCCAGGCGTATGGGACAGCGAGAACGAAAGCGGAATTCAAGCGGCTTAAGCCCGATGATCTCGTTCGCCGCACCGCCGTGGAGAGCCATGCCGCGCGCGTGTTCCTCGACTTCTCCGCGTTTCCTCGTCTGGAGATGCGTCAGGAGGGAGAGGTCACGGTGATCGTGTGGCGCGACCTCCGCTTCGCGGCCGTGGTGCAGAGCGGCTTCTTCTGCGAGGTCAAAATCGACGCCGCGGGACGCATTCTTTCGGAGCGGATCGTCTTCTGACGGTTGAGTCGCCTATCCCGACCACTGCCGGCGCGACAGGTCGAGATT
>CAZBTT010000834.1:0-1724 GCA_964494295.1 uncultured Acidobacteriota bacterium | reverse complement strand
GCGCCGCTGACGCTGGCCCGGAAATCGTTGGTGGAGTAACTGCCGCCCGTATAGGAGGCGTTGCCCTTCCACTTGTCGACGAGATCCCGGCTGACGTACTTGATTGCGCCGCCGATGGTGTTCTTGCCGTAGAGCGTGCCCTGGGGCCCGCGCAACACCTCGATCCGCTGAACGTCGTAGACATCGAGCAACGCCCCCTGGGGACGCGCGATGTAGACGTCATCCATATAGAGACCGACGCCGGGGTCGACGCCCCACAGCGGGTCGGCCTGACCAACGCCGCGCATGAACGCGGTGAGGGTGGTCGACTGATTGCGTCCCTGGTAGATGGAGAGGTTGGGCACTTCGCCCTGAAGCTCGGAGATGTCGGCCACCGCCGCCACCTCGAGATCGTTGCCGGTTTTCACCGTGACCGCGAGCGGGACCTTCTGGACGTTCTCTTCACGGCGGCGCGCGGTGACGGTGACGTCTTCGGCGCGGGTCACGTCCTTGGCCTCCTCGGCCGGTGTTGCCTGGGGCGTCGGGGAGCTTTGCGGCTCACTCGCTCGAACCTTCGCGGCGGGGACGGCTCCCGCCGGCGGGGCCCCGATGAGGGCGAGGGCCAGAGCGGCGGCGCTCACGAGGCGTGAACGGAAGGCGAGGTCGGATCGGCTGAAAGTCATGCGGTTTCTCCAGGAGAGGTAAGCGCTCCGATTCGTCTCCACAACAAACCGAACGCTCGTTATATGAAGGACCGTATCCCGGGAGCCCCGTTCGCGTCAAGAGATTTTTCGAAATACCTTGACGGGCCGCGGGGGCGGAGAGTACCTTCCTTTACATAACGCACGTTCGGTTTTAGCAACAACGCGCGAGGAAACCCCCAGCATGGACATCGCCGGCCTCCTGTCTCATCACGCCCGTTACCGGGCGAACCACCCCGCGGTGGTCTGCGGCGAGCACCGGCTCTCCTTCGCTGAGTTCGAAGGGCGCGTGGTCCGCGTGGCAAACGCGCTCCAGGACCTGGGGCTCGGTCCCGGAGACAAGGTCGCGACCATTCTCGGGAACTGCATCGAACTGCTGGAGATCTACTGCGCGGCCGCGCGCACCGGGATGGTGGTGGTACCGCTCTCTCCCCTGCTGCGGGGACCGGCGCTCAAGACCCTGCTCGACGATTCGGACACCCGGGCGCTCGTGGCCGACGGGACGTTCGCGGAGGCGCTCCTTTCGGTCCGCGACAGCCTGCCGGGAATCGCGCGCCCTCATTACCTGTTCACGGGCACGCCGCCCGCGTGGGGCACGAGTTACGCCACTGTCGTCGCCGCGGCTTCCCTGGCCGAGCCGCCAGACCCCGGCATCCACGGCGACACGCCCTTCAACATCATCTACAGCAGCGGCACCACCGGTTTGCCCAAGGGAATCGTTCACACCCACGCGATACGCGCGGCCTACTGCACCCTGTTCGCCTCGGCCTGGAGAATGACCCCCGAGAGCGTGGTCCTGCACGCGGGATCTCTGGTCTTCAACGGGTCGTTCCTCACCTTGATGCCGTGGCTGTACCTCGGCTGCCGATTCGTCCTGCACCGGCAGTTCGACCCGCACGCGTACCTCAAGGCGGTGACGGACGAGAAGGTGACCCCCGTGATGCTGGTGCCGTCCCAGATCGTGGCCCTGCCCGACACCCCCGACTTCAATGAGACGGCGCAACCCTCCTCCGAAATTAACGGGGCGGCTGGAGGCCCGCCCCC
>CAZBTT010000833.1:0-1730 GCA_964494295.1 uncultured Acidobacteriota bacterium | reverse complement strand
ACAACTACCAAGCGGGCGAATAGTGGGAGGGCGGGGTTGCTTCGTCGCCGTACAAACGGACTGGCTCCTCGCAATGACGACCGGACCAATGGACTTGGTAGTGGCTGGGTTGGTGCTCTCGCGGCGAATTAGAATTACCGCATGCGCGTTGGTGCCACCGAAGCTGATACTGCCCTCATCCAGGTCCGTGACGTCGCGAAGACCTACCGTCGCGGGAGCGAGGAGATCCACGTCCTTCAGGGACTGAACCTCGATATCGAGGCCGGCGATTACGTCGCCTTCATGGGGCCGTCGGGCTCCGGCAAGACGACTCTCCTGAATCTGCTGGGCGGTCTCGACGTTCCAACCGCCGGCTCGATCACGGTGGCCGGCGATGCGCTCTCCGCCATGTCGCGCGCACGGCTGACCGAATGGCGGGCGCGCCACGTCGGCTTCATCTTCCAGATGTACAACCTCATCCCTGTTCTCACCGCCTTCCGCAACGTCGAACTTCCCCTCCTGCTCACGAAGTTCAACAAGGCCGAGCGCAAGGCCCGGGTCGAGACTGCGCTTCGTGTCGTGGGACTCGCCGATCGCATGCAGCACTATCCGCGCCAGCTTTCGGGCGGCCAGCAGCAGCGTGTCGCCATCGCTCGCGCCATCGTGGCCGACCCGACGTTCCTGCTCTGCGACGAGCCCACTGGCGACCTCGACCGCAAGAGCGCGTCCGAGATTCTCGACCTCATGGACATCCTCGTCCACGAGCACAAAAAGACGATCCTCATGGTCACCCACGATCCCAAGGCCGCGGAACGCGCGGACCTCATCCTGCACCTCGACAAAGGCGTGCTGGTCGAAGCGGAAGGCGATACCGCAACCGCGTCGCACCCCTGATCCCGCCACGATGATCAAGTTCCTTCCGCTCCTCTTCTCGAGCCTCGGCCGCAAGAAGACGCGCACCATCCTCACCATCGGTTCGTTCGCGGTGGCGCTTTTCCTGTACGCCATCCTTACCGCGGTCCAGGCGAGTTTCGACTCCGCCGTGGCGGCCGGCGGGGCCGACCGGCTGGTCGTGATGAACCGGACCTCGTTTGTTGTTCCCCTGCCCTACGCCTACCGCGACCGCATCGCGAAGGTCCCCGGGCTCGTGACGAACGGCCTCGGCGTGTGGTTCGGCGGCGTCTATCAGGACCCCAAGAACTTCTTCGCGCAGTTCGCCCTCGATCCTGAGACGTGGCGGGACCTCTATCCGGAGTTCGTGGTGCCGCCCGAGCAGTGGGAGGCCTTCTTGAGAACCAAGTCCGGCGCCATCGTGGGCCAGTCCACCGCGCGGCGTTTCGGCTGGAAGGTCGGCGACCGGATCCCCATGCAGGGCGGGATTTATCCCGGGCTCTGGGAGTTCGACCTGGTCGGCATCTACACGGGGACCCGCGAGTTCGACGATCTCACCCAGTTCTGGTTCCGCTACGACTACCTCAAGGACAAGGCGGGCGGCGACATCGCCAACATGGTCGGCTGGTACATCGTGAAGCTCGAGAACATCGACGACACCGTCAAGGTCTCGAAAGAGATCGACGAGATGTTCGCGAACTCGCCTTACGAAACCCGCACCCTCACCGAGCGCGCGCTTAACCAGTCGTTCATCAAGGCCATGGGCAATGTGAAGTTCCTTCTCCTCACCATCGGCGCGGTGGTCTTCTTCACTCTCCTCCTTGTCACCGGCAACACCATCGCGGCGAGCGTGCGCGAAC
>CAZBTT010000832.1:0-1730 GCA_964494295.1 uncultured Acidobacteriota bacterium | reverse complement strand
AATCTGCCGCTCCCGTCCGCCATGGGCGCCATCGATCAGTCCGACGAGGCGATCAAGGCTCTGCTCGGACGACGTGACGCGGAACTTTCTTCCGACTCGTTTACGGTCTACCTCGACCCGTACAACGACAAGCGCACGGGCTTCTATTTCGGAATCTCCGCGGGCGGAACGCTCACCGACGGCACCCTGTTCAACGACGACTGGAATTCAAGTTCCTGGGACGGGATATGGGAAGGCAGGGCGAGACGGGACGACAATGGCTGGACGGTCGAGTATCGGATCCCGCTCTCACAGCTCCGTTTCAAGCAGGAGGACGATGCCCGCTGGGGCATCAATTTCCGACGCCAGATCACGCGCACCAACGAGCAGGCTTACGCGGCCCTTCGGCCCAAGAAGGAGAGCGGCTTCGTTTCGAGATTCCTGCCGCTGGTGGGCCTCTCGGGTCTGCAGCCGAAACGGCGCTTCCTCGTCACCCCGTACACGACGGCCAAAACCCGCTCCTACGAGGCCCGGGTCGGCGATCCCTTCTTCGATGGCCGGCGCTCTCAGGCCGCGTTCGGCGCCGACTTCAAGTTCGGCATCGGCTCCAATCTCACGCTCGACGCCACCATGAATCCCGACTTCGGCCAGGTCGAGGTCGATCCCGCGGTGGTGAATCTCTCGGACGTCGAGTCGTTCTTCAATGAGAAGCGGCCGTTCTTCATCGAGGGCTCCGACACGTTCGAGTTCGGGTGGGGCGGGGCCTCGAACAACATGAGCTTCAACTTCTCGAATCCCAACATCTTCTACTCACGTCGCATCGGCCGTGCGCCACAGGGGTCGCCCGGGTCCGCCGATTTCTCTCAGGTTCCCGACGGAGTACGGATCAACGCCGCGGCGAAGATCACCGGGCGGGTGGGCGGCGTCTGGAACATGGGCGTCCTGCACGCCATGACCGGGCAGGAAGAGGCGGAGCTGATGACCGGAGGACGATTTGGAAGCTCCGTGGTCGAGCCCCGGGCCACCTACTCTGTGGTTCGCGGACAGCGCGATTTCGGCGGCGGGCGACAGGGCCTTGGTTTCATCGGCACACTCGTCAATCGCGATCTTGCGGGGACGGGTCTCGAGAACCAGCTCAACCGGCGCGCCACCGCGTTCGGCGTCGACGGTTGGACCACCCTCGGCCGCGGCAAGGGCGACGAGAGGATCTGGGCCCTGACGGGGAGGTTCCTGGTTTCCAACATCCAGGGCACGGCCGCGCGGATGAGTTTGGTTCAGCGCGCCTCGCAGCACTATTTCCAGCGCCCCGACGCGACTCATGTCTCCGTCGATCCAACCGCCACGTCGCTCTCGGGCTACTCATTCCGGGTCGCTCTCAATCGCGAGAAAGGGCCCTTCCTCTTCAATGCCGCAGTCGGGGCCACCTCGCCGGGGTTCGATTCGAACGACGCCGGGATCACATCGCGCACCGATCAGATCAACGGCCACATCTCGGTCGGCCATCGGTGGACCGAACCCGGCCGGTTCTTCCGCAACGGGGGCCTTCAAGGCGGCGCCTTCCGGACGAACGATTTCGAGGGGAACATGACCGCCCTCGGCTTCTTCTCCTGGTACTGGGCGACGTTCAAGAACTCCTGGTCTTTCGAAGGGAGCTTCTTCATGAACCCGGAATCCATCACGACCACGCAGCCGCGCGGCGGCGTCGCCATGCTTCCGCCCGGGTCATGGCGCCGGGAACCGGGCAGCAACGC
>CAZBTT010000831.1:0-1732 GCA_964494295.1 uncultured Acidobacteriota bacterium | reverse complement strand
GGGCGTTTCCCGGTTGGGTGATGTCCGACTGGGGTGCAGTCCATGATGCCGGCGCCGCGTCGAGCGGGCTCGACCAAGCATCCGATACGACGCGGGAACCCGTGCAGCTCGCGACGGGAAGTATTGCACCCTTGCGGCTCACCGATATGAATCGTCGTATTCTGCGCCCGATGCCCGCCGTTGGACTCTTCGACAAGCCGCCGGTCCGCTCGCCGATCCACTACGACCCGCCCAGGTTCTCTCAAACCTGCTTGCGAATGCCGCGAAATACACCGATCCCGCAGGTGAAATCCGACTCTCCGCAGCCCGGGACGGAGACACCCTGGTGATCAGGGTCGCGGACAGCGGGATCGGGATTCCGCCCGAAATGCTGGCGAAGGTCTTCGCGATGTTTTCGCAACTGCAATCAGGCCTCGATCGCTCGGAGGGCGGCCTCGGCATTGGGCTTGCCCTCGCCCGAGGTCTGGTCGATCTCCACGGCGGTACGATTGAGGCAGCGAGCGAGGGGCCGGGCCGAGGCAGTCTGTTCACAATCCGCCTTCCCCTCCGCACGCTTGACCAGAAGCGGCAGGTGGAAACACCCGGATCGGCGCCATTGAAGGTGGCGCCGCGCCGGATCCTCATCGCCGACGACAACCGGGACGCCGCGGAAAGCCTCGCGTTGCTGCTCCGCATGGAAGGCCACGAAGTGACTTTGGTGAATAACGGCGTCGATGCCCTGAAAGCCTTCGCGGACATTCAGCCCGAAGTCGCCCTGCTCGATATCGGAATGCCGGAAATGAACGGTTATGAAGTCGCCCATAAAGTTCGGCAGGGGTCGCTGGGCCGGGCCGTCACGCTGATCGCGGTGACCGGATGGGGGCAGGACAGCGACAAGGCGCAGGCGCTGGCCGCCGGTTTCAACCATCATTTTACGAAGCCTCTGGAGCCCGAACGCCTGAGCGAGCTGATTCGTTCCGACAGCCTACGACGGGCTGCGACGGGCGACTAGCGTCCCTGACGGGGCCGTCGGACGCGCTCAGCCCTGAGCGTGCTCGTATCCGGCGTCAAACACGTGCGGAGAGCCGTGGCGAGGCGCGTGGCTCATCTGCGTTTCGGGCAGCTTCGGTGCCGAAGTAGAAGGGAACCCGGCCCGGATGTTGTTCCACGAGGGTCAGCTTTCGACCGCCGGTCACCGCAACCTTCAGAGTCTCAAGTACGATGCGGAGGTCGAGACCGAGCGAATGGCGCCGGATGTGGTAGAGGTCGTAGCGCATCTTCTCGGTTTCCTCCGCCAGGTTGTTGGCGTAGCCGTAGCAGATCTGGGCCCAGCCGGTGAGGCCAGGGCGTATTGAGCAGCGAACGCCGTAGTAGGGGATGTTCTCAGTGAAGAGACCCAGGCTCGAGACCGGGTGGGGCCTTGGCCCGACCAGATTCATGTCGCCCAGAAGGACATTCAGAAACTGGGGCAACTCGTCGATGCGAAAACGGCGCAGCCAATGCCCCACGCGGGTGGTCTTGTGGTTGTTCAGCATGGTGCGAAACTTGATGAGCTTGAACGGCTGACCCCTCAGGCCCACACGATCATCGAGCAGGAAGACCGGCCCCTCGGAATCGAGCTTGATGAGAAGCGCAACCGGAAGCAGGAGCGGCGAGAACGCCAGGAGGCCTCCGAGGGCGACCGCGAAACTCAGAGCTCGGGCCATGGCCAACGCGATCCACGACGCCTCCGAACTCTTCGAGAAGAGGATCG
>CAZBTT010000830.1:0-1750 GCA_964494295.1 uncultured Acidobacteriota bacterium | reverse complement strand
TCTCGTGGAAGCCCCGACCGGCCGACCTTGCCTCGGCCTGCTTCGACGAAGCGGCCGTCAGGGAGTACGTCAGGTCGGCCCTGAAATCGACCCGAGACTGTCGCGTAGAGATAATCATGAAGGACAACCATACAATCGGAGGCGACCCCCGACGGGTCAGCCGCTGGGTCGAGATCGTCCGCGAGGAGATCGACCGCCTCTAGGAGGAGATACCGATGCCCGCAGCCAAAGCTCGCATGACCCACCGCGAACGCGTGATGACGGCCCTCAATCACCAGGAACCCGACCGCATACCGTTCGACCTCGCCCAGGCGGGTGGCGACGGAATCACGATCACCGCCTACAAGAACCTGATCGAGTACCTTGGACTTCCGGACCGTCCGATACGAACCGAGTCTATGCTCGCTCAATCCGCTCAGGTTGACGAAGACGTACTCCAGCGGTTCGACATCGACTTCCGGCGAATCGACCTGGGAAAGCCCGATGGCTGGACTGACAAGTGGTTCGACGAGTTCAGCTATCAGGACGAGTGGGGCGTCATCCGAACCCGACCAAAGGAAAGCTTCTACTTCGACCTGACCGGATCCCCACTCACGGACGATGACTCGATGGCCGCCATCGCCAGGTACCCGTGGCCGGACCCAGACGACCCTGGGCGGTACCGGGGGCTGGCGGAGCGCGCGCGGCAACTTCACAACGAGACTGACTTCGCTCTGGTGCTGCAAATCAACAACTCATTCTTCCTGCGTTGCGCCGAACTGCGTGGCTGGGAAAACTGGTACATGGATCTTGCCGGTAATCCCGACTACGCCGTCGCGCTCATGGAGAAGTTCCTGGACATCCGGCTGCGCATCGCTGCCAACGCGCTTGCCGAGGTTGGCGAGAATGTGGACGTCATCTTCGTGAATTCCGACGACTTCGGGATGATCGACCGGCCGATCATCTCCCCATCCATGTTCCGCAAGCTCGTCAAGCCGCTTGTCAAGAAGACTTTTGACTTCGTCAAAGCGCGAACGCCGGCCAAACGGTTCATGCACTCGTGCGGTTCCGTCTACCAGCTGATGGGCGACTTCATCGACGTGGGCGTCGACGCGCTGAACACGATTCAGGTTTCGTCGACCGACATGGGCGATACAGCCAGGCTCAAGCGGGAGTTCGGTAGCGATCTGTCTTTCTGGGGCGGGATCGACACCCATTACGTTCTGCCTAGTGGAACGGTGGAAGAGGTCCGCGCCGAGGTCAAGCGACGGATACGCGACCTGGCTCCAGGCGGAGGCTATGTACTCTGTCCGGTGCACAACTTCCAGCCGGAGGTGCCTGCGCGCAACATCACCGCGATGTACGACGCCGGACTCGAGTTCGGCTCGTATCCGCTGGATCTGGGTTAGGCTCCGGATTCGGGGCCACCTCTCGTGTGGCGCCGGGTCCACGGGAAAGGCTAGCCGACTTCGTCCTGGCGTCGAGGTCAGTGAGACTCGGCGTTCGAATGACGGCTTCAGGCTGGCCGGCCGGATCGCGGATGGGGATTCGACCGCCCCGCCGGTTTCGGCGGCAATCAGGAGATCGGCGTAACCGTCGCCGTTCACGTCGCCTGCGCCCCCCGTCGCGCCCTCGCCGAAGTAGCCGCCCACCTGGTCGCCCGTCGCCTTCCAACACGGCGTCGTCCCGAGCCCACTGGCCGAACCGCAGTAGACATACACCCGCCCTTGGGCATAGCCTGCGCCGCCGTTGGTCCCACTTGCGCCGATCA
>CAZBTT010000829.1:0-1751 GCA_964494295.1 uncultured Acidobacteriota bacterium | reverse complement strand
CCGGGATTGTCTTCGTGCGTGGAAGGCAAGTTCCTCTAGATCAAGATCTTCGAAAAGTGTACGGCGTCTCTACGAACGCTCTGAATCAAGCCGTAAAGCGCAATACGGAACGCTTTCCTGAGGACTTCGCGTTTCGTCTAATGGCCGACGAACTGGCAGCTTTGAGGTCACAAATTGTGACCTCATACCCGGGACGCGGGGGTGCTCGCTACCTCCCCCTGGCCTTCACGGAACATGGGGCGATCATGGCGGCATCCGTTCTGAACAGCTCACGGGCGATCGAGATGAGCGCTGCTTCTCGATGGCCTCGTCGCAACGACGGAGCGGGTGCGTCCCGGTCGCCGGGCATTAGGCGATCGCGAGCGGCAATCCGTCGAGGGTGTGAAGGGATGGAGCGTATTCGATGTGCAGGACGCGGCGCCGAGCCTCGTTCACCGCCTTCGACGACGCATGAACGATGAGCGGACCAGTCCGGATGATGCCCCGGATCTCTGAAAGGCAGCCGGTGAAAGGCCTTGACGCCACGAGGTCCCGGACCGCCTCGTCCGAGAGAACGCCGTGAAGATGGCTACTTGGCACAACGCGCAACGGGCCGTTTTCTCGGGTCGATGGGTCGAGGTGAAGGCGAAGCGCGACAATCCGCTCCAGCTCGGCAGCCGGTGCTTGTGCGTAGTTGATGCCGGCCTTCGTCGACCATGATCCCCAGCGAGGGTCGTTGCTGCGCACTCTGAGGGGGAGGGCCGTGTCCTGGTGCCACGACACGAGCCAGTTGGAGGACGCGGACTTGTCGAACAGGGTGGCCCGGTACGGGACGGCGTCAGGGCCAACCCACTCGCGGGCGAGATCGAGGAGACGCGGGTCTGCGGCGATGGTCATCACCGCAGGATGTCGCATCAGGTGACGTGCGCCTGCCCGCGAGCGAACTGTGCCTGCGAGGGAGGCCACGAGCCGTTCGCACTCGATGGGCGAGAGAACCGAACCGTGGATTGAGAAGCCGACGATAGACATCCTGGCGAGCTTACCGACCTCCGTATGGCGCCGGGCTCGCGCTCATCAACGCCGGTAGTGGTTGCGCTCGCTACCGTCGAAGTCGCCGGACTTCATGCAGCAGTTCTTGAAACCGACGGCTGGAGCCGCACGGGCAGAGGTCGTTTCGGCCGAGCTTCTCGAGGAGTTCCTTGTCACCGTGGACCACGCGGTCACCGCGGCGGACATGGGTTTCGGAAGGGTAACCCCTTCCGCCGCTTGCTACTCGTTTCGAAAGCAGGAGAGAGCGTCGACGCTGTTGATGGAACGCATGATGTACCTCCTATGAAGTGAGCCTTTGGCTCAGCGGGCCGTGGATTCTGTCAGACGAGCGCGAGGCATCAAAACGGACCTGATCCGGCCGCTCCCTGCCTTAGCGTCGAGCCCTCCCAAAGAAAGCGTCAGGGAAGTTGGATTTCGAGTGGGACGTTCGAAAGGCACAAGACAACGAAGCCAAGCACGGCGTCGGCTTCGAGGAGGCCAAATCGATCTTCTTCGATCCTCGGTCGACCACGTTCGCGGATCACGCGCACTCCCTTGACGAGAGACGGTTCCTTACCCTGGGCGGGTCGTGCCACGGGCGTATCCTTGTCGTCGCGCACACAGAGCGGGCCAGCGCGATCCGATTGATCAGCGCAAGGCTCGCGTCCCGCCGAGAGCGGAAACACTATGAAGAAGAGAATAGAAACTAAGTCGGCCGACCTGCTCAAGGGGTATGACTTCTC
>CAZBTT010000828.1:0-1754 GCA_964494295.1 uncultured Acidobacteriota bacterium | reverse complement strand
CCCACCACGCGAACCGTGATCGCGACGGTGCCTTCCTCGCGGACCACGCGATCGTCGCCGCCCTTGAGATGCAGCCGGATGTAGCGGGTCTCGCGCGGATCGAAGCGGCGGAAGTAGGTCGCCTCGCCGTCCTTGTTGACCATCCGCACCTGGATCAGGCGCCCTTCGGAGCGGCTTACGAAGACCGCATCGTCCTTGTCCGAGCCATGGATCTCCACGTCGTCGGCGAGCTGTTCGTAGAACTTCCGCGCCGCCTCCGGCAATCTCTTGAGGCGGGCTTTCAGCGCGAGCGCGGTCCGGCCCGCCGTGATCTGGCGGTACTCCTCGGGGAGCCGGTTCACGGCCTCGTCGATGGACGACTCGGTGATTCGGGTCTGAATGCTGCGAATCGCCTCCTGCCACTGGGGCCACTCGAGTTCCGAGAGATGACGTCGGTCGACGAAACGTCCCTGCCAGGTGAGACCGAAGATGTTTGGATACCGCGGTCCGAAATCCACCAGGCGCGGCTGGCTCGGCCGGATCAACGCGAGGAAGAACCCTGAATATCGGACGAACGCCTGGTCGCGATCCTCGGGGACGGGCTGCCAGAGATCCGTGCCCTTGCGGCGCGCCCATTGCCACTGGTCCTTGTGGCGGTCGAAGTCGTTGATGAGCAGATCGAAGAGGCGGGCACGGAGAAGGGCGGGAGCGTCGACCTTCTCCTCGGGGTGATCATCGAGCCGCTTCCACAGTTCCACGGTGTCGAGCAGCTTGTGGAACTCCTCGAACCCCGGGGTCACCGGTTTCTCGGCGCGGATCTTCTCCTCGATGAAACCGAGTTTCCCGCCGAACTCCTTTCTGAATTCTCCGAGCCGCTCGTCGTCGGGCAGGAGCACCAGCCGGTGTTTGGCGCCGAGGATGCCCACGGCCTCGGCCAGCGGATCGACCACCATCGGCCCAAGGGGATGCGCGGAACTCACCTGATCCTGAACGAGGGCGTCAACGAAGGTATCGCGCAGTTCCTCGGGCAGGACGGCCGAGGGGTCCTTGTCGATGGAGCGGAATTTCCATTCGCGACCTTCGCGGCATTCAAAGGTCAGCGACGCCGTCTGCTTGCCGCCTCCGCGTTTCTTCGGCCGCAGACCCCCCGCGAACGAGCCGAGGTCGAGGACTTCCACCTCGAAGGCCGCTCGCCAGAGACTGCGGTAGCCCTCGCCGAAGAAGAAGCGGTGCAGGGCGTCCGCGGAGTAGTGCCGGCCCGCCGCGACGACCTGCGAGCCCTTCGCTTTCTGGTCGCCTCCGGTGTGTTTGACCTCGTGGCCCGCCGCGGGTGCGCCAAGGAAGATCGCGAGGACCCACACCGCGGCCTTCAAGGAGTGAGCCGCCGACCCCGGACCACGATTTCCATGACCCATACGATTGCGCGCGAGGCTACCAGACCGCGGCGGAGTGCGGCGACGGTGTACGCTCCCTCGGCAGATGCAGGCTCGGAAAACCCTCACGCTCAGGCCGGCCCTCGTCGCCCTCCTCCTCGTCTCCGCTGGACGTGCCGGGGCCGCGGACACGAGCGCCGAGCGCGCCCTCAGGGGAACCCTCTCCATCGCGCTTGTCGCGGGCGCGGTCGCTTCGACGGCCGTGCCCGCCGACGTTGTCAAGACTCCGCCCGCGTGCCGGGGGTGTGGTGGTACCAACCCCAACGCGATCGGCCGCTGGGCGGCCGGGGCGGAGTGGGGGGACCCCTGCCGCCCGGGCCGCGCGAGCTACGCGACGCTCCG
>CAZBTT010000827.1:0-1755 GCA_964494295.1 uncultured Acidobacteriota bacterium | reverse complement strand
GCGGTCAAGGCGGTTCGTCTCGGCGCCACCGACTTCATCGAGAAGCCGCTTTCCCTCGAGCGCATCCTGCTCGCGGTTTCGAACTCCCTGCGCCGCCGTCAACTCGAACAGGAAGTCCGCGCCCTCAAGGCCGAGGTCGAGCACAAACATCAGATCGTGGGCGAGAGCGACGCGGTCAAGGAGCTCCTTCGCGTCATCGCGCAGGCCGCGCCGAGCAACGGACGCGTCCTCATCACCGGGGAAAACGGAACCGGGAAGGAACTGGTGGCCCGCGCCATTCACCGGCAGAGCCTTCGCAGCGTGGGCCCTTTCGTCGAGGTGAATTGCGCCGCCATTCCCGAGGAGCTGATCGAAAGCGAACTCTTCGGCCACGCCAAGGGATCGTTCACCGGCGCGACCGCGTCGCGCAAGGGCAAGTTCGAGATCGCGGACGGGGGCACCTTGTTCCTCGACGAGATCGGCGACATGACGCTCAAGACCCAGGCCAAGGTCCTCCGCGCGCTTCAGGAGCAGAAGATCGAGCCGGTGGGCGGTTCCGCGGGCGTCAATGTCGACGTGCGCGTGATCGCCGCGACCAACAAGAACCTCGAGGAGGAGATCCGAAAGGGCACCTTCCGCGAAGATCTCTATTTCCGGCTCAACGTCATTCCGATCCACGTCATTCCGCTGCGCGAGCGCCGGTCGGATATCTCGATGCTGGTGCGCCACTTCAGCCGCGAATACGCAGCCGAGTATGGCCGGCACATCAAGGACTATTCGCCGCCGGCCATGGAGATGTTGACCGGCCACGACTGGCCGGGGAATGTCCGCGAGCTTCGGAACATGGTCGAGCGCCTCGTCATCATGGCGAAGGGCGATGTCGTTGAAGTAAGTGATCTTGGAGTTCTGCGTTCGCCGCTTGTGGTGGAGGCGACGAACGGCTCCGTTTCGCCGCCCGCGACGCATGTCCCGATCGAGGCTGTCGCCACAGCGCCGCTCGGCGACTTCGAAACGCTGGCGCTCGCGCGGGAAGACTTCGAGCGTCGCTACATCGCGAAGAAACACGAAGCCTGCAAGGGCAACATGAGCCGAACCGCCGAAGCCCTCGGCGTCGAGCGTTCGTATCTGTACAAGAAGATGAAGGCGCTCGGCCTCATCGCCCCCAAGAAGGCCAGTGACTCAGATCCCGACGCCGCGTAGCGGCCGACGAAGCAACCCCGGCCGCTACTCCGTCCGGAGTCTCGTCTCCAACACCTGGCTCGAGGTGAACCCCGTGAGCTGAAGGTAGTGCTCGGCGGCGTCCACGAGCGCTTGCGCAGGAACCAGGCCCACGATCTCTGAACCCGCGATTGCGACCCCGTAACGCGCGGCTTCGTTCCGGATGGTCTCGACCACGCGAAAGAGCGGCGTCTTCGTGAAGTCGGTCATGTTCATCGAGACCTGGGCGACCTTCCTGCCGTTGATGTCCACGATCAGGCCCATGGCCTTCACGAAGCGGTAGCCGCCGGTGCTGTGGCGGATTCCCTTCGCAATCTTCTTCGCGACCTCGACGTCATCGGTCGCCAGATTCACATTGAATGCGATCAGGGGCATGCGCGCCCCCACCACGACGGCGCCGAAAGACGGGTGGGGCTCGGCCGGGCCGAAGTCCGGCCGCCAGAGAGGATCCTTCAGTTTGGCCGCGAGACCCTCGAACTGGCCGCGGCGGATGTCCTCGAAGCCCCTGCGATGCGGGGCCGAGGCGGCGTCCTCATAGAGGAACACGGGAATGTTGTG
>CAZBTT010000826.1:0-1759 GCA_964494295.1 uncultured Acidobacteriota bacterium | reverse complement strand
GGGGGCCACCCGCTGGCAGCTCGTGTACCGGGTGGTCCTCCCTGCCGGGGGCAACGGGCGGCTGGCCGCCGTCCTGCTGGGTGTGGGCCGGGCGGTCGGAGAGACCATGGCCGTGCTGATGGCCACCGGCCACGCCGTCCACATACCGGGCGGCATCCTCGACTCGGTGCGAACCCTCACCGCCAACATCGCGGCCGAGCTCGGGGAAGCGCCGGCCGGCTCCGACCACTACCGCGTCCTTTTCCTCACCGGTACGCTCCTCTTCCTCATCACCTTCGTGGTCAACCTCACCGCGGACTTCGTGGTCCGCGGGATAAAGCGGAAGTAGCCCTTGCGCTTCGAAAAGACTTCGCAGGTCGTCCGCAAGGAGCGGGCCGAGACGGTGGCGAAGGCGGTCTTCGCGCTCATGGCCACGGCCATGGTCGTGCCCCTCGCGCTCATCGTGGGCTACCTCGTGTACCTGGCCTGGCCATCGCTCAGTTGGGAGTTCCTCGTGGACGTCCCCAAGCGCGGCATGACCGACGGCGGCATCTGGCCCGCGTTTGTCGGCACCCTCTACCTGGTCGGAATCTCGCTCGTCGTCGCAACACCCATCGGGGTCCTGGCCGCCGTCTACCTGAACGAATACGCGAAGGACAACTGGTTCAACCGCGTCGTGCACCTCGCGGTCATCAACCTCGCCGGCGTCCCGAGCATCGTGCACGCTCTCTTTGGCCTCGGCGCCTTCGTCTACGCCGCTGGCTTTGGCTACTCGATCCTCTCCGCCGCGCTCACCCTTGCGATCATGACCCTCCCCGTGATCATCGCGAGCACCCGCGAGGCTCTCGCTTCGGTGCCGATGGCATTCCGCGAGGCCTGCTGGAACGTGGGCGCCACCCGGTGGCAGACCATCCGCGCCGTCGTCCTTCCGAACTCGATCAGCGGCATCTTGACTGGCGTCATCCTGCAGGTGAGCCGCGCGGCGGGGGAGACCGCCCCGGTGATGTTCACCGGCGCTGTCTTCTTCAAGGCGGTGGAGCGGGGCGACCTCTTCCCCTACGGCCTGCGCGAACAGTGCATGGCTCTTTCCATGCACCTCTACACCCTCGCCACCCAGGTGCCGAACGTCAAGGAGTCGCTTCCCTACGCGACGGCGGTGGTTCTCCTGGGGTCGGTGCTTTTCGTCAACACCGCCGCCATCACGGTCCGGATCTGGCTGCGCGCGCGGAAGAGGTGGTAACGCCCTTGACCCAGTTGATCAAGGAGATCGAGGTCGAGGACCTGCGCCTCGCCTACGACTCGAAGGAGGTTCTCCACGGGATCACCTTCGACGTCTACCGGAACGAGATCCTGGCCGTGATCGGGCCCGCCCAGTCGGGCAAAACATCGATGCTGCGTTGCCTCAACCGCACCATCGACTTCACCGCCTCGGCCACGGTGTCCGGACAGATCCGGGTGGCCGGCGAGGATGTGCGCCGGACGAAGGACATCTACGCCCTGCGCCGCAAGATCGGCATGGTGGCGCCGCTCCCCACCGGCCTCCCCCTCACCATCTACGAGAACGTGGCCTTCGCGCCTCGATGCTCGGGCCTGAGCCGAAAGGGCGATCTCGATCCCATCGTGGAGCGTTGCTTGAGACAGGCCGCGCTTTGGGACGAAGTCAAGGATCGTCTGGGGAGCCTGGGCACCGCCCTCTCCGGCGGTCAGCAACAGCGCCTCACCATCGCGCGGGCCCTCTCGCACCGGCCTGAGATCCTCTGCCTCGACGAGTTCTCGATCG
>CAZBTT010000825.1:0-1768 GCA_964494295.1 uncultured Acidobacteriota bacterium | reverse complement strand
TCGTCGTGTACGAGCCCAGGATCCAGGAACTGACGAGCGCGGGCTGGTGCTGCGCAGTGCCGAGGGCGCGTGGGCGCTGGTGGATGCCGCCGAGGCACCGCGGCCGCAGACCCCGTTTGTCCTCAGCAAAGCTCTGGAGTGCGGGTTGAAGCCGATCGTGGTCATCAACAAGATCGACCGCAGCGACGCACGCCCGCAAGCAGGGCTGAACGAGACCTTTGAGTTGTTCATGGAACTCGGCGCCGAGGACCACCTGGCCGACGAGATTTGTCTGCGTGGAACTCGTGCGGTAGTCGGCGCTGTCGTCCTGGTAGAACGTGAAGCCGGCGGTCAGAACGTTCCGGGGCGACGCGAGGAACGTGCCCTGGACATCCACGCCCTTGGTCTCCACCTTCTGTCCGGTGTCGGAATTGATGACGAGCCGCATGATGTTGACCGGGAAGAACGATCCCGCCGTGGGGGCGGGAAACTGAACCGGGATGTTGACGTTGCGAAGCAGACGGTCCTGTTCCTGGTAGTAAGCGGACACGGAGAGGTGGCTGAACCACTTGTTGAGGGAGCGGGCCTCATAGCGGGCGGAGGCCTTGTCCAGCTTGCTGTGGGGCAGAATGATGCCCTGGAAGAACTGGGGCGGCACGAAATCGGGGAAGCCCACGTCTTCGGCTTCACGGTGGAAGTATTTGAGCCTCAGATTCTGATTGTTGTTGAGGGCCACCAGGGCGTTGCCGTTGATGGTCGTGCCGTCGAGGAACGAGGTGGGGATTTCCGTGGAGGTCCTCACGAAAGGCGCGTTGAAGGGATCGGGGAAGGCCTTGAAGTTGAAACCGAGAGCGTCCGCGGTGTCGGCCTGCACGAGGGTGCGGTTGGCGAAGAGGGGCCGGGAGTCCTCGAGGACATCGCCATCCTTGCCCCCGCTCTTGTAGTTGTCGAACGACTCCTTGCCGCCGGAAAGGCTGATCGCGTACTTGGGGCCGGACATCCCGAGGCCCAGGTTGCCGCGGCGGCCGTTCTCGTTCGAGCTGTAGTACCCGTTGAGACTCGCGGTGAACCGGGTTTCGTCCGAGAACGTGGGCTGCGCGGTGCGGATGTTCACGGTGCCCGAAAGCGCGTCGGTTCCGTAGAGGACCGATCCGGCGCCGCTCACCACTTCGATGCTCTCGATGCTCGAGGCGTCCACCAGGCCTACTTCCACGCCGGCGCGATCAGTGGCGGTGCGCGCGTTGTTGAGGCGTTCGCCGTCCACCAGGATCAACACACGGGTCGAGTCGAGGCCACGCAGGCGCGGGCGCATCTGGAACGGTCCGCTGCCCACCGGGGTGACCCCGGTCGCCTCGATCATGAGTTCGCCCGACGAGGCCGGGTTCGTGGCCGCCATGGTCTGCTCGCCGAGGCTCTCGGCCCGCAGCGGCACCACCAGAGCGTCGCGCGCGCTGCGGGAAGCGGTGACCGTGACCTCGCTTTCCAGGCTTCCGATGGTGAGAGAGAAGTCCTCCTGCGCGGTTTCCGCGTCCGTGGCCAGCGTGATGTTGCGTGCGCCCTCGGAAAAACCGTTTGTGTGCGCGATGACGCGGTACATCCCGGCCGCGAGGCCGGTGAAGGAATAGGCCCCGCTGGCGTCGGCCGTGACGATGGTGAGGCTGCCGGTGGCCAGGTTGTCGAGAGTGATCCGCGCGCCCGGCAGCGCACCCCCCGCCGAGTCAAGGGCCCTCCCCTTTATTTCGCCCGCGGATGCGATCGATCCCAGCAGACTGGCGGCCAGAACAAACGC
>CAZBTT010000824.1:0-1769 GCA_964494295.1 uncultured Acidobacteriota bacterium | reverse complement strand
TCCTTCCGGCCGTTCGCGCCTTCGGTGCTGGCTGAGCATGTCTCGGAGTGGTTCGACATCGACCGCGAGAGCCCGTACATGCTCCTCGTGGCCCAGGTCGCAAAGCAGCATCAGATCCCGATGACCCCCGAGCAGGAGAAGCTCTTCGGAATCGACAAGCTGAACGTGCCTCGCTCGAAGATTCCCGCCGCGACTCACGTCGATTACTCGGCGCGCATTCAGACCGTGCACCGCGAGACCAACCCCCGTTACTACGACCTCATCAACGAGTTCTACAAGTTGACGGGCTGCCCGGTGGTGGTCAACACCTCCTTCAACGTGCGCGGCGAGCCCATCGTCTGCACTCCCGAGGACGCTTACCGTTGTTTCATGCGCTCGGACATCGACGTGCTGATCGTGGATCAGTGGATCTTCCTCAAAGAGGACCAGCCGGCGGTCGAGGACGACAAGAAGTGGATGCAGGAGTTCGAGCTTGACTGACGCCATCCACACCCCGCCACCCGCCACGCGGCGAGACCTCCGGAACTTCGGGATCACGTTCGGCCTGGTCGCCCTGGTGATCGCGGCGTTCTTCGCGTGGAAGGGGCGCACCCCACCCGCGCAGGGTTTCGGTATCGCCTCGCTAATCTTCTTTCTCGCGGCCGCGCTCGTTCCCGGCCTGCTGCGTCCCTTCTTCGGCCCATGGATGAAGTTCGCGGAGATCCTCGGCTACATCAACACCCGGATTCTCCTCGGCCTTTTCTACTACGTGGGCGTCACTCCAACCGGCCTGCTCATGCGCCTGGCCGGCAAAGACCCGATGACGCGGACGTTCAAGCAGAAGAACGCACCGACGTACTGGTCGAAACCGCCCGTTCACGTGGACGGCAGCCGCCACTTCGACCGTCAGTTCTAAAAACTTCCTGCGGGCTGGAATAGGACTTGCTCCTATGCCCCGGCATGAACGACCTCACGGCCCGGAAACTCCGCACAGACCTCCAGGCTCGAGGATCGTTCGCTGGTTTCGCGCGCCCCAATTCCCTGAAAACACAGGGTCTCGGGTCAGCGCCGGTCAGAACCGTTTCACCCATCCCAATGTCCGTTAACGAACGAGGAGCGTCCATGAGCGAACTGGCACCGACACTGTCCATCCCCGAAGGTCAGACCCTTAAAGATCTGGTTCAGGAATATGAACGTCAGCTGCTGCTGATGGCTCTTGAACTCGCAGGCTGGAACCAGCGGAAAGTGGCGGCCTCGCTTGGCCTGCTGCCCTCAACCCTCTCAGAGAAAATGAAGCGTCTCGGCCTGCGCACCACCCGGCCCGAGATCTCGATCAACGACTCCATGCGATCCGCGACCTTCGGCAATGTAGCCGCCGCCCAGTAGGACCGCCTCAGGAAGAGCCGTCCCTCCTCAGGGTCATCCTCTTCCACCACTTTCGCCACCTGGGCAAAGGCGGGCCGGCCACGAGCGCTACCTCGGCATCGAGTTGGCGCGCGCGCGCGAAACCGGCCTGGACGAGCCCGGCCATGATGCGCGCCACTTCCTCGGGCGACACGGGGCCTCGTTCGGCGCGGTACGCGGCCGCCGCCTCCTCCACGTTGTGGTTTCCATCGAGATGGTTCCACACGAAGAGGCCAACGCTCGAGAGCTGGTGATAGGCGCCCAGCCGGGACGGGTCGGCGAGGACCCAGATCGTCTCGCCGGTGGGTGTCGGCCGAGGCTGGAGAACGATGCCGGCATTGGCGATGGGGCGGTCGCGCATCTTCAGCAGGTGCACGATGTGATCC
>CAZBTT010000823.1:0-1769 GCA_964494295.1 uncultured Acidobacteriota bacterium | reverse complement strand
GGGGGGGTCGGGTTCGTGCCGGGCCGGGAGGCCGATTGCGTCGGGCGGCCGGGGTCGGGGGCTCGCGGCTTCCGGGCTTTCCCCCACCTCCACCCTGCGCGGTCATGCCCCCGACCTCGGCCTCAGCGGCCTCGCGCTCAAGACCTCGAAGAACGAAGCCGCGACGATCTACGGCGACGCCCGGATCGAGAACAAGATCTCCGGGGTCACGCTGCACCACAACGTGATGAGTTTCTTCCAGGCCAACCGCTTCATGACTGAGACCCTGCTCCAGGCCGTGCTGGAGCGGGCCGCGAAAGACCCCGACGCGCGCATCGTGGATCTCTTCTGCGGTGTCGGTCTTTTCTCCATCCCGCTCGCGGTCCAGGGCCGGGACGTCACCGCGATCGAGTGGAGCCCGGTGGCTTTCGACGATCTCGGGCGCAACGCCAAGGCCAATGGCGTGAAGATCGAACGACTGCCCCTGAGTGTTGGAACCGCGCTGGCCACCGGCCTGCAGATCAAAGGCGCCACCACCATCGTGGACCCGCCGCGCCGCGGCCTCGACCCCCTCGAACTCGATGGGATCGCCGCGGGCCGTCCCGGGCGGATCATCTACGTGTCATGCGATCCCGCGACCCTGACCCGCGACATCCGCCGTTTCGAGACGCTCGGCTACAAGGCGGTCTCTCTCGAGGCGTTCGACATGTTCCCCACGACCTTCCATCTGGAAACACTCACGGTTCTGGAACGGGCCTAGCCCCTTCGACACCCGGACGGAGCGCCGTCTGGTGGGCAGGAGCCCCTCGGCCGCGCAGGCTCCTAGAACCGGATGCTGGCTCTCGCGTAAAGGAAGCGGCCGTTCATGCCGAAGGTGTTAGTCGTCGGATACCGCACGCCCTGGGTGTTGAGCCGGGCCAGTACCTGCTCCGGATAGACGTCCATGAGGTTCTGGACGCCGACGCCGAGCGTGACCTTTTCGAGACGGTAGGCGAACTCGAGATCGGTGACCCACTTCTTCGTGAAGATCTGATCGTCGGCGCCCGACGCCAGGAGCTGCTTCACGCAGAAGCTGCCGTAAAGCCCCACGTTGGCGTTGGCGGAGAACCTGCCTTTCGTGAAATCGCCGATGAACCGCGCCTGATGCTTGGGCTGACCGCATTCGAACCGGCCGCGCTCCACGCGGTCGAACAGCACATTCCCAAGTCCCGCAAGCTGAGGGGGTGTCGCCACCTCACCCTCGATCTTCGTCTGGTTGTAGTTGTACCCGGCGAAGAGCCGGAAAGTGTTCCCGCCGCTCGTCGTGGTCCGGTAGTTGGCGGTGAGATCGAGGCCGCTCGTGCGCGTGTTGATGGCGTTGGTGAAGAACCGGGCCCCGGTCGCCCCAAGGGGGGCCAGGAGGGCGGTGATCGCGCCGCCCGTGAAGTTGCCGGAGAAAACGATCCGGTCGTCGATCTTGACGTTGTAGTAGTCGGCGGTGAAGTCAAAACCCTTTGTGGGAGTGAAGGCGAAACCGCCGGTGAAATGCAGGGTGTCTTCAGGCTTCAAGTCGGTGGCGCCCAACGCACGCGCCACCGGGCTCGCCACCGCGAACGTTCCCACCTCGACCGGCACCGTGCCCTGTCCCGGGATGTTGATGAAGTTCGTGCTGACCGCGGAGAAGTTCGACTGGGCAAGCGACGGCGCCCGGAAGCCGGTGCTGGCGGCGCCGCGCAGGACGAAGGTGTCGCTCGCCTGAATGCGCACAGTGACCTTGCCGTCGAAGGTGCTCCCGAAGTCCGAGTAGTTCT
>CAZBTT010000822.1:0-1771 GCA_964494295.1 uncultured Acidobacteriota bacterium | reverse complement strand
CCTGACCTTCCTTCCCAAGGATAGCGAGATGCTCGAGATTCCCTGGGACCGGGTGTCCCAACTCGAGTACGGCCAGAAGGTTACGCGGCGCAAGAAGACCGCGCTCCTTTCGAAATCCAGGCGTCACTACGTGACCATCACCTATCAGGACAAGGAAAAGGTGGAACAGGCCGTGGTGCTCGAATTCGACCACGATGACATCCGCAGGGTGCTGGCCAGTCTCAAAGCCCGGACCCTGCAGACCATCGTCTTCCAGGACGAGGAAGCGCGGAAGGAGATGGGCGGGGTGGTCGAGAAGAAGTAGGCGGTTCAGGAGGCCGATGGGCCGGCGGCCGATGCCGGTCGGATCGCCGCGAACACCTTTGCGGCGAGCGAGGGACCCACGACCGCGGCCATCTCCGCCTCCGTCGCCGCCTTGACCCCTTTGAGTGACCCGAACGCGCGGAGCAGCTTCGACCGGGCGCTGGGGCCCACACCCTGGATCGCGTTGAGCTCGGAGGCGATCGTCCTTTTGGACCGGCGCTGTCGGTGGAACTTGACCGCGAAACGGTGAGCCTCGTCGCGGACCGCCTGCATGAGCTGGAGGGTGGGCGTCGAATGAGCAAGCACCACCGGCTCGGCGCGGCCTCGCACGTAGAGGATCTCCTCGCGTTTGGCGAGAGAGGCGAGAGGCAGCTCGCCAAGCCCCAGTTCGTCGAGTGCTTCCGCCGCCGCTCCAAGTTGTCCTTCGCCCCCGTCGATCAAAACGAGATCGGGGAGATCCGAGCCCTCTTCGAGCAGCCGCCGATAGCGCCGTCCCACCACTTCGCGCATGGACGCGAAATCGTCGGGGCCGTTCTCCACGGTCTTGATCTTGAAGGTGCGGTAGTCCGACTTCTTCGGCGCGGCCATCTCAAAGACCACCATCGACGCCCCGATGTCCGAACCCTGGAGGTTCGAGATGTCGAAACACTCGATCCGGCGCGGCTCATCGGGCAGGCCCAGCGCTTCCATGAGGGCCACGAGGATCTCGCGCGACCGCTTCTTCGGATGACGCCACTCGAGATCGTGGGCCAGTTTCGCGTTGCCGGTGACGAGTTCGAGGAGCCGGACTTTCTCGCCCCGCTGGGGAACGCGAAAACGGACCTGCGAACCGCGGCGCTCGCTGAGCCACGTCGCGAGCGTCTCCATGCCTTCGAAGGCCTCGGGTATGAGGATCTCGCGCGGGACGTAGCGATCGTTCTCGTAGAAGCGCGCGACCGACTCCTCGAGGATGCGGGTCTCGTCGCCCACCCGGTCGAGAAGGAAGCCCTCGCTCGATGCGACGCGGCCATCGCGCACGCAGAACACCTGAAGCGAAGCGCGGCCTTCCTCGACGTGGATGCCGAACACGTCGCGCTCGTCGACCTCGGCGGTGGTGATCTTCTGTGGCATCTCGAGCCGCTCGAGGGCCTGAATGGAGTCGCGGACGGTCGCGGCGTGCTCGAAGCGTTCCTCCTCGGCCGCTTTGTGCATGGCAGCGCGAAGGTCTTTGAGAACTTCGTCGGTGCGGCCTTCGAGAAACTTCGCGGCGTCGGCGCACGACTTCTTGTAGTCGTCGAGCGAACAGATCGACGCGACACATGGCGCCAGGCACCGGTGGATCTGAAACTGAAGGCACGGCCTTCCGCGGTTGCCGTCGAGCTTCTCGCGGCACGAACGCACGCCGAAGACGCGGTGGACGAGCGACGCGGTCTTGCGGCCGAGGTGAGCGGGAATGTAGGGCCCGCCGTAAGCACTCTTGTCCTCGGCC
>CAZBTT010000821.1:0-1789 GCA_964494295.1 uncultured Acidobacteriota bacterium | reverse complement strand
GGGCCGTCGAGGGGGGAAGGCCAAGGACCGGCCCGATGCGGTCGGGCAGGTCCGGATCCTGGGGGGTGGTGGCGAAAACCGGCCGGAGGCGCGCGAGGCGGCTGCGTCCCTCCAGGGTTGCGGCCGCGGCCAGCCCCCGGGTGTTGAACCAGACGCGGAGCCCCTCGGAGGACTCCCGACCCAGGCGTTCGACCGCGGAGAGATCCTCCGTATCGGCGGCGCGCGACACGTCTTCGAGGAAGCCCTCTCGGGCCAGAGCGTTCTGCGCCTCCGCCCGTTGGCTCTGCGCGGCGATGTCGGCTCGCCAGTCCGCGGCGGTTTCAATCGCCAGGGCTTCAGCCCATACGGGCCGGGCCTCGTTGACAAGGTGGATTGCATCGAGCGCGTGCGCGAGATTCACGAGCGCTTCGGGGGAGCGTAAGAGTTCGGTCGCTCTTAGCGCGCACTCGAGCGCCCGCGGCAGGTCCGCGGACCGGCCGGTCTTCTCGGAACGGGAGAGATACGCCGCGGCGAGGTCGCTCCAGGGCCCCGCGTCCAGCGGCGTGGAGCGGGTCAGATCCTCGAGAGTCCGTATGGCGTCGTCGTGGCGGCCGAGGACCAGTTGGGCGGCGCCCAACGCCCGAAGAGCCTGCGGCGACGGTCGATGTCGCGCCTCCGCTTCGATCCGGGCGGCGGCGCTGAGCAATACGACATCCGCTGCGGCCGAGGTGCTTCGTGTTGCGACGCCCCGTGGTCCCGGCTGAAACCCACCGCCCAGCCGCCCGTCGAAGAAGGTTCGCGCACCGACCGCTCGAACGAGGGGAAGGACGCGGCGCTCATAGGCGGGGAGAAAAAGGCCGATCCGCTGCGCCGAGGCCCAGCCGAGGCCACCCACGATGGCGGCGAAGATCACGATCGCACTGGCCTTGTGCGGCTTCAATCTGACGGCGCTTTCGGCAGGCTCAGACAGAAACGCGAGCCTTCTCCCGCGACCCCCGTCGACTCGACCCAGATTCGGCCCTTGTGGAACTCCACGACTCGTTTCACGATGGCGAGACCGATCCCCGTGCCCGGCGCCGATCGGTCCAGGCGCTCGAAGAGGTCAAAAACTCTGTCCTTGAACTTCGGATCGATGCCGATCCCATTGTCGGAGACCACGATCACCGGCTCCGGTCCTTCCCGAAGGGTCACCTCGATTCTCGGGGCCTTCTGGGCGCCCATGAACTTCACCGCGTTGCCGAGCAGGTTCTCGAATACTTCCACGAGCCGGATCCGATCACCCGCGATGGTGGGGAGATCGGGGCCCAGGATCAGCTCCACCGACTCGATGCCGGGGACTCGTTGCGCAGCCTCGCGGATCAGCGCTCCAACCTCCAGGGGTTGAGGCGGACCGACCACGCGACCGATCCGCGAAAGGTCGAGCAGCTGGTTCAAGAGGAGGCCCATGGTCTCGGCGGCTCGATGGACACGTTGCAGGTCGGCGTTCAGCTGATCGAGGCGGCCCTCGCTCGCATCCTGCTCTGCGAGTTGGGCAAATCCGCGGATGGTCACGAGCGGCGCCTTGAGATCGTGGGACACGGTGTAGGTGAACCGCTCCAGTTCGCTGTTCTTGGCCTCGAGTTCGGAGATGAGGCGCTGCCGCTCCTCGACCGACTCCCTGAGTTGGGCGTTCAGGGATTCAAGCTCGGCATTGCGTGTCCCGAGACGTCGCAACCGGAATTGATGGCCGGTCCAAAGCAATGTCGCCAGGGCGAGCAGCGAGAACAACCACACCATTGGACGCTGCGCCCAGGGCGTGGGCACACGGATC
>CAZBTT010000820.1:0-1798 GCA_964494295.1 uncultured Acidobacteriota bacterium | reverse complement strand
ACGAACATTGCTGGGAACCACCGCGGCCGCTGCGGGCGTCGGATTTGCCGGCGGAGCGGCCGTGATGAAGGACGGCCGCGGCTTCGTCTCGACCGCCGATGCGCAGACCAAGACGGCCGCGCCAAAGGCGGCCCCGGCGCGTCCCGCGGTTCAGAAGACGGAAGTCAAGCCGGGTGAGCTCGACGAATACTACGTGTTCTTCTCCAGCGGTCAGTCCGGTGAGATGCGCATCGTCGGCCTTCCCTCGATGCGCGAACTGATGCGCGTTCCCGTCTTCAACCGCTGCAGCGCCACCGGCTGGGGCCAGACCAACGAAAGTCTGAAGGTGCTGACCGAGGGGCTGCAGCCTGTGACCCGCGAATTCCTCAAGAACCGCGGCGGCACGTTCATGAACGGCGACCTCCACCACCCGCACATCTCGTTCACGGACGGCACCTACGACGGCCGCTACGCCTTCATGAACGACAAGGCCAACAGCCGCGTGGCGCGGGTGCGGCTCGACGTCATGAAGTGCGACAAGATCATCGAGTTGCCGAACCAGCACACCGTTCATGGCCTGCGGCTGCAGAAATTTCCGCGCACCGGATACGTGTTCGCCAACGGCGAGGACGGGGTGCCGCTGCCCAACGACGGCAAGATCCTCGACGATCCCAAGCAGTACCGCTCGATCTTCAGCGCGATCGACGGCGATACGATGAAGGTCGCCTGGCAGGTGATCGTCAGCGGCAATCTCGACAACGTCGATTCCGACTATCAGGGCAAATACTGCTTCTCGACCTGCTACAACGCAGAAGAGGGCGTCACGCTGGCGGACATGACCGCCGGCGAGCAGGATTGGGTCGTCATCTTCAACCTCAAGCGGATCGAGGAGGCGGTCAAGAAGGGCGACTTCAAGGAGATGAACGGCGTGCCCGTGCTCGACGGCCGCAAGGGGTCGGCCTACACGCGCTACGTTCCGGTCTCGAACAATCCGCACGGCATGAACACCGCGCCCGACGGCATCCACATCGTCGCCGCCGGCAAGCTCTCTCCGACGGTCACCGTGATGGACGTGCGGCTGTTCGACCAGCTGTTCGACGACAAGATCAAGCCGCGCGACGTCGTGGTGGCAGAACCGGAGCTCGGCCTCGGCCCACTGCATACGGCCTACGACGGCAAGGGCAACGCCTATACCACGCTGTTCCTCGACAGCCAGATCTGCAAGTGGAGCATCGACCTCGCCAAACGGGCCTTCAAGGGCGAGAAGGTCGATCCCATCATCCAGAAGCTCGACGTCCACTATCAGCCCGGCCACAACCACTCCTCGATGGGGCAGACCAAGGAGGCCGACGGGAAATGGCTGATCTCGCTGAACAAGTTCTCGAAGGACCGCTTCCTCAACGTCGGGCCGCTGAAACCGGAAAACGATCAGCTCATCGACATCTCCGGCGACAAGATGATCCTGGTCCACGACGGCCCGAGCTTCGCCGAGCCGCACGACGCCACGATCGTCCACCGTTCAAAGATCAACCCGATCTCGATCTGGGACCGGGCCGACCCGATGTTCGCGGATGCGGTCAAGCAGGCCAAGGCCGACGGGATCAATCTGGAGGCGGATTCCAAGGTCATTCGGGACGGCGACAAGGTGCGCGTCTACATGACGTCGACCGCGCCGGCTTTCGGACTCGAGCAGTTCCAGGTCAAGCAGGGCGACGAGGTCACCGTCTTCATCACCAGTATCGATGCGGTCGAGGATCTGACGCACGGCTTCTGCATCGTGAACTACGGCGTCAACATGGAGGTGGCGCCCATGGCGACG
>CAZBTT010000819.1:0-1817 GCA_964494295.1 uncultured Acidobacteriota bacterium | reverse complement strand
CGGACAGGTAATCCTATACGAGTTGAACTTCAATAATGATTGCACACGAATCGCTTTTTAGACTCAGGTAATCGAATACAGATCACAAGCCTGCATTTCTTACTGCTTCAAGCCAATGCCCCGATCATGGCGAAGTCCTCGCCAACGAGAATGCTTCCTGGTCCAGACTTGCAAAAACATCTCCTTGCAGAGCGGACGTTCGAGCAGCCCGTCAGAGCGAGCGCGGGCCGAGATACGCCGAGGCCCTTGGCCGGCTCGCGAACGCAGGCCTCGCTTACCCGTGCGCGTGTTCGAGGAAGTCGATCGCGGGGATCGTCGGTTCGAATGACGGGGAGGTTCGTTATCCGGGCACCTGCCGCGCCCTCGACATCGATGGCGCGATTCACCAAGGCCGGCGGATCCTCCTCGCGTCCGAACGCGTCACGTTCACCGATCTCCGGCTTGGGCTGGTCGAACAGGTCCCCGCGGACGTCTCAGGCGATATCCTCGCCCGCGATCGCCATGGACACTGGACCTATCAGTTCGCGGTTGTGGTCGACGATCTCGATCAGGGCATCGATCTCGTGATTCGCGGCGAGGACATCCTGGCCTCGACGGGCCGTCAGATTCTGGTCGCGCGCCTGCTCGGGCGCGGGATCCCGCCGCGCTATTTGCACCATCCCCTGATCAAGCACCCTGACGGCGTCAAATTATCGAAGGCAAACCGCGACACCGGCATTCGCGATCTGCGTGCGTCGGGATGGGGCGTCGACCGTGTCCTCGGCGCGGCCGCTGAGGCTCTGGGCGTTGGAACCGGCGGACCTCTTGGCTGGGATGGCATCATCGCGACGGTGCGGGCCCTGGGACCCAGGTGATGGGAACGATCCATGCCGGTCTGGTGCTTGGCGCGTTGTGGGCTTTCGTCGACGCCGCCTTCACTTACGTGACCGGCGCTTCGCCGGCCATTGATCTGGTGGAGATCTTCGGCGTTCCTCTGGTCGGCTCGCTGCTCTTCCACGCGACGTGCGCGGCCTCGTATAGCGTGCGGCCTCACCGCGTCTTCGAAGCGATCGGCATTCTGGGCGTCGCGCTGGCCCCGGTTTCGTATCTCATGCGCGGGCGGGAGCCATGGACACCAGAGGGACTTGCCGCGGGGATCCTTCCCGTCGCAGCCGCGGGGTTTTTGGCCCTGCGCGCGATCAGGAAAGGCGAGGCGCACTTTCAGCTCACGCGCGTGCGGGTTGTCCTTGTGCCACTGATCTACTTCGTGGCCGCTCTCGCATTCGCCCTTCGCGCCGATCGGGTCCAGGCGATCACCACCGGGATGATCGTCGACATCTTCGGATATGTCGCCGCTCTGGGTGTGGCTCTCGCGGTAGCAGCTTCGGTCGTTCGCGGCTCGACGGCGACCGTCCTGTCCATGCTCGTGCTGGTTGCGTCCACGGGGGTGGCGCTCCATCGCGGTTCGGGTCCTCCGGTGTTCGAACCCCCCGCGACCCGGGCAAGCTCGCCCTCACCGCCGCCCACGGGGTCTCCCAATGTCCTGCTGATCGTGCTGGACACCGTTCGGGCGAAGAACCTCGATGTCTACGGATACCCGAAGCCGACGCTCGCGAAAACCGGCGCGTATCTCAAGGAAGGCTTGATCTTCGACGCCGCCACGGCGAGTGGAACCTACTCCCTCACGTCCCACGGATCGCTCTTCACCGGCCTGCTGCCGAGCGCCCACGGCGCGCACACGATCATCGGCGGCGAGGCGCCCTACGGACGTGCCTGGCCCGATATCGAAACGATGGCCGACTGGCTGAAAGGGAAGGGTTACACCACCACGGGCGTGA
>CAZBTT010000818.1:0-1826 GCA_964494295.1 uncultured Acidobacteriota bacterium | reverse complement strand
TCTGCGCCGCGCCCGTGATCATGTTCTTGATGTAGTCGGCGTGACCCGGGCAGTCGACGTGCGCGTAGTGACGGTTGGCCGTCTCGTACTCGACGTGCGACGCGTTGATCGTGACTCCGCGCTCCCGCTCTTCGGGGGCGTTGTCGATCTGGTCGTAGGCCTTGAACGAGTTCTTGGAGTTCTGGGTGGCCAGAACCTTGGTGATCGCTGCGGTCAACGAGGTCTTGCCGTGATCGACGTGGCCGATCGTGCCGATGTTGACGTGCGGTTTGCTGCGATCAAATTTTTCCTTAGCCATGGTTCTTGCTCCTGAGGATCTCTTTGAGGTTGCTTACTGAAAAAAGGGAAAGGGAATGCTTGGCGGACTATGTGGTGCGCTGCGCCTTGCCGGACGACTTGGCGACAACTTCTTCCGCGACGTTCTTGGGCGCTTCTTCATACTTCTCGAAGTGCATGCTGTACGTGGCGCGCCCCTGCGTGCGCGACCGCAGGTCTGTGGAATAACCGAACATGTTCGAAAGAGGGACCATCGCGTTGATGATGTTGGTGCCGCCGCGGGACTCGTTGCCCTGCAGCTGGCCGCGACGGGACGACAGGTCGCCCGACACCACCCCCGTGTATTCGTCGGGGGTCGTGACTTCGACCTTCATGATGGGCTCGAGCAGGACCGGGCTCGCCTTGCGGGCGCCGTCCTGAATCGCGAGCGAGCCCGCGAGCTTGAACGCCATTTCGCTGGAGTCGACGTCGTGGTAGCTGCCGTCGTAGAGACGGACCTTGACGTCGACCATCGGGAAGCCGGCGAGCACGCCGCGCTCGAGCGCTTCCCGGATGCCCATTTCGATGGGCTTGATGTATTCCTTGGGAATCGAACCGCCGGTGGTGTCGTTATCGAACTCGAAGCCCTTGCCGGGGTTCGGCTCGACTTCGATCTTGCAATGACCGTACTGGCCCTTGCCGCCCGACTGCTTGATCCACTTGCCTTCAGCGAGCGTCTTCTTGCGGATGGTCTCGCGGTAGGCGACCTGGGGCTTGCCCACGTTCGCCTCGACGCCGAACTCGCGCTTGAGACGGTCGACGATGATCTCGAGGTGGAGTTCGCCCATGCCGGAGATCTTGGTCTGGTTGGTCTCGGGATCGCTCTCGACCTTGAACGTCGGGTCTTCCTGCATGAGCTTGCCGAGGCCGGTGCCCATCTTTTCCTGGTCGGACTTCGTCTTCGGCTCGACCGCGAGGGAAATGACGGGGGTCGGGAAAACGATGGCTTCGAGAAGGACGGGCTTGGCGCCGTCGCAGATGGTGTCCCCGGTGGAGACGTTCTTGAGGCCGATCGCCGCGGCGATGTCGCCGGCGTAGATTTCCTTGATCTCTTCACGCTTGTTCGCGTGCATCTTCACCAGGCGGCCGATGCGCTCGCGCGTGCCCTTGGTGGCGTTCAGGAGGGTGTCGCCCGCCTTCATCTGGCCGGAGTAGACGCGCACGAACGCGAGCTGGCCGACGAAGGGGTCGGTCATGATCTTGAAGACGAGACCGGAGAAGGGCGCGTTGTCGTCAGTGGCGCGCTCGACCGGCTGTTTCGTATCGGGATCGATCGCGACCGTCGCCGGGATGTCGAGAGGGGACGGGAGATAGGCGATGACCGCGTCGAGCATGGGCTGAACGCCCTTGTTCTTGAACGCCGTGCCGCAGACCACCGGGAAGAGTTTGAGCGCGATGGTGGCGCGGCGGATGCCCGCCGTCAACTCTTCGGTGGTGATCTCTTCGCCGTTCAGGAACTTGTCGGTGAGCTTGTCGTCCGCCTCGGCGACCGTCTCGATCAGATGCTCGCG
>CAZBTT010000817.1:0-1829 GCA_964494295.1 uncultured Acidobacteriota bacterium | reverse complement strand
GCCCCTGGCTTCGGGCTTATCCGTCGGCGTCCCGCGAGCTCTTGCCGGCAAACGTGCTCAAGAAGACTCTATCGACGATGTCGGCGCTCTTGTACTTCACGGCCAGCCGTCGAACCGAATCCCGATAGTCGGGTTTCGCCATCATCGCCGCGATGACTTCGTGGCATCTCCGGATATCCGTCAGGTCGTGATCGAGGTTTGCACCGCCCCCCTCGTTCTCGATCACCCGACAATCATCCCCGATCTTGTCCGGGGTTATGAAGGGCAGTCCGCAGGCCCAGTACTCCGCGTGCTTAATCGGACACTGAAAGAGGCTGGCTGCGTGAGGCCGCACGAACGAGTAGGCGAAGTCGGCGGCGGACAGATAAGCAGGCACCTCGGTTCGAGCCACCGAAGCGACATGAACGCGGTCCTCCGGTAGGTTCCGGGCGCGCAGCCGTTCACGAATGTGCTCCGGCCTTGTGGGCGTGAGCAATATGAGGTGAAAGTCATCAAAGAAGGAGAAAGCATCCTGAAGGATCGTGAACGCCTCGTCGTCGTAGTACAAGTCGCCGAACTTCCCCAGGCAGATCGCGGTTGGCGCCCCGCCGATGCCCAGCCTCTCCCGCACGCTCTGGCGGAGCGCCGGATCGAATCGAGTCTTCTCGAGGTCCGTGACGCAAGGGATCACCACGATGCGTCCCTCCTCCACCCCTTCCACTCTCACCAGATGTTGCCGATAGTTCTCGGTGACGGTGATCAGGATCCGGGCCGTCTGCATCTGCAGCTTTTCGTACTTACGAGCGTAGCGATGCTTCAACCCGCCCCTCGTCCACGAGCCGCAATTGACCATGTAGTCGGAATGAGGCTCGAAGGACTCGACGACAAATGGGATCGCGGTGCTCTTGTGGACCTTGTAGGCGATGGTTCCCGCCAGACTGCAGCGGGCGAAAATCACATCGATGCCCCGTTCCAGGCAGATTCTCCTGATCTGCCAGGGCATCAGAAGCAACTCATGAGCCTTCGCGAACAGTGCGCCTCCCCGCCCCATCGGCTCGAGCGCGATGTGGTCGACGAAGTCGTACGGTATCCGGTATTCGGGGTAGGCCGCATCGGCGCGCTCGATCGTCACCAGGGTCAGCCGTTCAGCCGCCAGATGCTTCCGGATCGCCGGCAGGCTGGGCATCACCGAAGAGATGGTGAGCGGGTCGCTCAGACTCCAGTAGCAAACGTAGAGCGCCTTCATCGAGACGGGCATCCTACCCGCATTGAGGGCCAACCCGAGGAATCAAGTGTGGCGCCTCTGGCCCTGGCTAGAGGGACATACAGTGGGCCAGGGGCTGCAGGAGGATTCGCTACGACGCCCTTTCTGTGAAATCATCCCCCGCCGGCAAGTGATGCCGGCAGTGGCGATAATTCTTCAGGGCTCCTGCGTGACACTAAAACAAGGCCTCAAGCGACTGGCAAACCTGGCTCTGACGCGATACGGCTACGAAATCGCGGAGAGTCGCTTCCTCTACGATTGGCAGAAGTCGTCCAACGTGGGCCGCGCCCGGACGGCGCCCCCTCCCCCATCCGGCGCGTCCGGCCACCTTACGCGCGACAACCCCCGGTTGAAAACCCTGACGGAAAGATACGCCCGCTTCAATTCGTCAGTTACTGATCCTTCGGTGTGGACAGAGGACTTACTCAGATCCGAAGACCTGACTAACTTTCGGGGAGACAACGCCTATGTATGGCAGCTGCGTGGCCAGAACATGGACCACATCAACTACGCGCTAACAATGTACTACCTCAAGTCAGTGGACAGGCTCGACCTGCTCGTAAAACTGGAAGAGGATGATTACTTT
>CAZBTT010000816.1:0-1830 GCA_964494295.1 uncultured Acidobacteriota bacterium | reverse complement strand
CGGCACGCTTGCGGGAGAGCACGTCCGGATTCCGCTCACCTTGTTCGGCGTGTCCGACGATCAGGAGACGGCTGCCCGGATCCTGACGCATGCGTGTGGCCATGTCGTCGAGAACAGACTTGTCGATGTTGTTGAGGCGTGTGCCGCCGCCCACCCGGACCGTCGGGAACGGGCCCACGGAGCGGGTGACGGTTTGCGGCTTGGGCTTGGCTTCGATCATCACGCGCCGGGTGGCGCTCGCCTGATGGTTGTGACCGTCGTCGACGGTGACCGTCACCGTGACTTCGGTCCCGGCGGGCAGACAACCGGGTTCGAGGGTGACGTTGGCGCCCTCGCCGACGGTGCGGCCCGCGGAGGTCTTCCACGCGTAGGTCAGCGTGTCGCCGTCGGGATCTGAGGCGTTGGCGCGGAAGCGAACGGTGTCGCAGGTGATGGCGTTGGTCTTGTCGGCGTCGAGCGAAACCGTGGGCGGGCGATTCTCGACCCGCGGCGGCGCAGGCGGCGGCGGAGGAGGAGGAGGAGGAGGAACGTAGATGGAACGGCCGGCCGCGGCGCCCGCGAAGCCCATCGAGATGTTCATGCCGCTCGAGCTCTTGGCGCTCGCGTTCGTGCCCTCGAACTTGAAGTTGCGCGAGTAGGCGGGGCGGATGAAGAAGCCCTTGGAGAAATAGAAGACCGGTCCGATCACGAAGTCGACGGGATTGATCTGCTTGAAGTCGGCGTCCGAGTAGTTCGTTCCCACGACCTCGGCCTGGATCTGGAACTTGCGGTAGACCGGAACCGTGAGACCGGCGCCCCAGCGGAAAGCGTTGCCGAGGTCGAAACCGTCGGGATCGGAGTTCACCTTGTAGCCGACCATGCCGTGGATCTCGGCCTGGCTGTTGAGGCTCTTCGAGAGGATGACGTCGGCTCCGAAGGAAACCTTGCCGGTGCCCAGGCCGTCATCGAACGAGGCCGTGGGCAGCTTGATGCTCGGGCGGATGGCGAGACCGACACCATCACCGTTGTAGTCATCGAGGAGCTTGAACTTGACGCCCACGATCGCGTCCCCCGCGCCCGTCTGCCAACCCGGAGCGCTGGTCTGACGGCCCGCGCGCGGGAAGTCGTTGACGAAGCCGGGCTCTGTCAGCTTGTCCACATCGTTGCGCTGGAGGCCGAACGAACCGAAGATCTCGACCTTGTCGCTGACGCCATAGCTGAGATTCAGACCATGCGTCGACGCGTCGAGGTCCTTCGGATTGCGATCGAGGTTCATCCGGAACAGGCTGAAGCCGGTCTTGCCCTTCGCGAGTGTATAGGCGGAGGGAAGGTGGAAGAGCCCGGAGTTGCCGGCGAAAGATGGCGTCAAGGGACGCGCTTCGTACTCTTTGCCGTCGACCGTGATGACCCACGTTTTGACGTCGGAGCGCTCGACGGTCCCTTCGGGGGCGGTCTGAGCGAAGCCCGGGGTCGCACCGATCGCGAGGGCCAAAGCGCTCAGATAGCGCAAGCTTTTGTGTTTCATTGAGTTTTCTCCACGATTAGGGTGGTAGTCCAAGGGGTTTAAGAGCCCCATGGGGCGGCACAAGGATACCGCTGTTGGCGCTTTCGTCTGTGTTCGATCGCACATTATCAGGTTAGTCGTCAACGCCTCTCGATCCGTTCCAGACCGTCCATGTAGGGCCGCAAAGCCTTCGGAATCAGGATCGTCCCGTCTTTTTGCTGATAGTTCTCGAGGACGGCCACGAGGGTTCGGCCTACCGCGAGACCGCTTCCATTCAGGGTGTGGACGAAACGGGGTTTGGCGCCGCGCTCTTTGCGATAACGGATCTGAGCCCGACGCGCCTGGAA
>CAZBTT010000815.1:0-1831 GCA_964494295.1 uncultured Acidobacteriota bacterium | reverse complement strand
GAAAGCGAGCGCCTTCCCGATTTCGCCATTGTAGAGATGGCCAAAGCCCGGGAAGAAGGAAAGGAAGGCGGCGAGGGCCGGACTCCGCTTGTGCGCCGAACCCTGGTAAGGGGGGGCGACTCGCGGGGCCTGGGGAGTCTCGGCTCCGGCCTCGGTTCTGATGACGTTCTCTTCCATGATGGGGACCTTTCTAGGGGCGGCGGCCTTTTTCAGGGGCTTTTGGGGCTTAGAGCCCCCTCGGCCGGCCTTGGGGATTGGCCCCCCGCGGGCTGGTTTTTGGGGTCTCTGGAATCCAATACGGCATCCGGAGCGGGTTTGTTCTTCGGGTCGGTCGAATCGGCGGCGTTCCCGGAATTCACGTATTCATCGAGGGTTTGGCTCAATTCCTCGGTTCGGCCCTCGACGGTTCCGACCGCCAGGGCTCGGAGCACCCGGAGGTCCTCGACGAGCCTCTCGCCGCGGTTGCGCCACCTCGAAAGGCTGGCGCCGAAACGGTCGAGTTGGGCCGAGGCGGAGGCGTTTAGGCCGGGATGAAACTGGACGACTCCGAGAATCATCCCCACCGCCAGGAGCACCAGCCCGGCGCGCCTCTGGGTCCTCGAAACCGCATCCAGCGACAGCGACAAGGTGGGCCGGCTTTCCCGCGCCCGCAATTCGGGCGGCGGTTCGAGGAGTGGCCTCGGAGGAGCGCTGAGGATGTCACGCAGGTGGCGGTCGAGGGCCGAGCAATCGCGACATCCCCGCAGATGTTGCGCGACGTCATCGGCGAGGGGTTCTGAAAGACGGCCCTCCCGAAAATCCGACAGGAGTTCTCGCGGCCGACGGCATTCCGGCCTCGGGATCGGGATCCGCATGAGAGTCGCGACCTGATCCATTCGGCCCTTGTGGACGAGGTGTCGCGCCCGGTCCTCCGAAACGGAGAGCGCTACACCGAGGTCCTCGTAAGTGGCCTCCCACGAGTTCATGAAGAAGAGAAGGATCGCGGTCTCCTTGCAGTCCTTCGTCTCGAGACGGCTCGGCCGGGGACGGTCCATCTTCGTCCATCGCGCGAGGGCCAGGCGCCTCAAGAGGGCGTCGGCGTAGGGGGATCTGAGGCCGCTCTTCCGGACGTCCTTGAGGAGGTCTCGCGCGAGGGCGAGGGCCTTCTCCGGGTCGGGATTGAGATCGAAAGCGCACGTGTAGGCGTGGGTTTCGATGGGCGAAGCCCTCACCACACTCTGCGCGAGCCGCGCAGAGTCTTGTGGGCCCCCGATCGAGGGCGCATGGGTCGGGTTCGTCAAACGCCTCGGTCTCAAGCGAGAATACGTCTTTGCGGGCCGCGATTGTTCCGCCTCGTCATCCCAAGGAAGCTAACTCGATGTCCCCCGCGGACCCAATCGGATCACCCTCATGAGAAACGTCCTCCGCCTTGGCATTGGCGCTGCCCTCGCGGTGCTGCTGCTCTGGCTCGCGACCCGCGGCGTCGACTCCGCCCAGCTTCTCTCCGCTCTGACCCACGCCCGACCTCTGCCGCTCGTGGCTCTGGTGATTTTGACCGTGGCGATGTACGGCGTTCGCGCCATGCGCTGGCGACTTCTGCTCCCGGCTTTGGAGAAGGCCGCGATTTTCGATCTCTTCGCTATCACCAAGATCGGCTTCATGGCCGGCCTGTTCATCCCTCGCGCCGGCGAGGTGCTGCGCCCCTACCTCGCGTCGCGGCGGTACGGTGTTCCGGTGAGCGCGGGTCTCGCGTCCATCGTTCTCGAGCGCCTGATGGACCTGATCACCGTGCTGTCGCTGCTCGCGCTCTACATGTTCGTCCTCCCGCGGCCAGCGGCCGAACGGTCGGATG
>CAZBTT010000814.1:0-1831 GCA_964494295.1 uncultured Acidobacteriota bacterium | reverse complement strand
GGAGGATTCGCCGCGATTTCCTCGCGCGCCTGCTTGAGCGATGTGGCGCTCGCGACCGCGAAGCCCTCTCGTTTTACCAGTTCGACGAGGCCGGAGAGGAAGCCCGGGTCGTCATCGACGATCAGAGCTCTGGGCAAGGGCATCGTAACGGTCTCCATTTCATTTTAGACACTGCGCTCCGCCGGGGTTCCGACCATCGAGGCGATGACCGCGAGCAGGTGAGTGGGATCCACGGGCTTGGCGATGTGATGCTGGAACCCGGCGAGAAACGCCTTGCGGCGATCGCCGGCGGCCGCATAAGCCGAGAGGGCGGCGGCGGGGATCAACCCTCCCGCGCCGGGAGGCAGAAGGCGGACGCGCCGGATCAGGGACAGACCATCCTCGCCCGGCATGGCGATGTCGCTCAGGAGCAGGTCGGGTTTGAGGCGGGTCAGAAGCTCGTAGCCTTCGCCGGCGGAGGCCGCGGTGGTGACGCTCATTCCGTTCTGCTGAAGGATCATCCGAAGCGCGTCGCGGGCATCCTCCTCGTCGTCGACGAGCAGCACGGAGAGACCCTCGGGGAAAACCTCGCCGGGGGCACTTGTCTCACGCGGTGTCACCGAACCGGCCTCGGCGCCATTCGAGGCGCGTGGAAGGAGCACGGTGAAGGTACTCCCCCGGCCGGGGCCGGGGCTCTCGGCGCTCACGAAACCGCCGTGGTTGCCGATCACGTGGCGAACCACGTAGAGACCAAGGCCGAGGCCATGGTGCGCCCTTGTGCTCGTGGAATCCTGCTGCCGGAAACGCTCGAAGGCGTAAGGGAGGAACGCCGGGCTCAGACCCTCGCCGTTGTCGGCCACGCGCAGCCGAGCCTGCTGATCGAGGATGTCGAGAGTCACCTTGACGTCGCCCCCCGCGGGCGTGAACTTGATGGCATTCGAAAGCAGATTGGACACCGCCTGCTGAAGGCGGCCGGGATCGCCTTTGACCCATATCGCCAAAGTGCCCGGCGCCCAGGCAAGGGAGAGCCCCTTCAAGGCGGCATCGCCCGCCGCCGCGTCCACCGCGACCTGCACAACAGCGCGAAGGTCAAGCAGTTGTGGATGCAGCATGAGTCCGCCCGCCGCGATGCGCGAAGCGTGAAGCAGGTCCTCGATGATTCGCTCCAGCGAGCGAGCGCTGCGTTCGATGATCTCTAACGCCCGCTCCTTCTCGGCCGGATCGAATCCGCCCTGTCGCAGAAGGCCGAGCCAGACGAGGATCGCCCCAAGCGGCGTGCGCAGTTCATGGGAGAGCAGGGCCAGAAACTCGTCCTTGAGGTGGCTCGTCACCTCCACGCGATGGCGCGCCGACTGCTCCCTCTCGAGGAGCCCGGTGATGTCGCGGGTCGAAAGGCGGCTGTGAATGAGCACGCCGTCTCGATAGAGGCCGCTCCCGTCGATGAGGACCTGTTTGATCGATCCATCGCGGGTGCGCAGACGAGCCTCGTAGGACGAGACGCGCTCATTGCGGGCGATGCGCCCAAGGAGGTCTCCCGCCACCTCGGGATCGGCCATGAACTCGGCGAATGGCTTTCCGACGTATTCGTGCTCGGCGAAACCCATGAAGTCGAGTTCCGTCTGGTTCGCCCACAAGACGAGGCCAGAAGGATCCACGAAGCTGAGCCCCACCGCGGCGTGATCTAGAAGCTCTTTGAGCTCCTGATCGCTCTCGGGTGGTCTCAAATTACCTCCCTTTCATAGGTTGCGGCGCGCGGCGAGGCTTGCCACTACGGTCACCAGTTCAGAGGGCTGAACCGGCTTCGGCAAGTGTAGCTGGAATCCCGCGCGCAGCGCGCGAAGTCGATCTTCGG
>CAZBTT010000813.1:0-1832 GCA_964494295.1 uncultured Acidobacteriota bacterium | reverse complement strand
CGTTACGGTCCGCGAACTGCCTCTGCGGCCTCACCTCCCAATCCTTTGGAGCATCGTCCTGGCGCCTGGTTGGGAGCAGGGTGACCACAATCTCCGGTTCGCCGACGAGTTTCCCGACATCGCTCCAAGCTACATCCTGGCCCCCCAGAGCACTTCGGTGTCCGGCGACGGTCTTCGGGTAGCACCTCTCGCCCCCATCAGCCGGGAACAGGAGGGCGACGTCCGCGAGGCCGTCTTGCCCCGCGTCGAGTACCGGCTGGCCGATTCACCTGGGCTGTTTCGCTCTCCCCCCCTCGTCGCTGAGCGCTCGGGGCACTATCGGTTCGAGTTTGAGATCGACGCGGGTGGTGAATGGCGTGCCTCCGTCGAGGCTCCCGACCGCACGGACCGGTTCAACGAGGTGGCGGTGGGTGAGAGCTCGCTTGCTCATCCCTCCGGGCTATTGAGCCGTCCGCTGCGGCGGAGTCGACCGGTCGCCCTCCATGAATGGTTGGACTCAGGCGATCCCGTCCGGCTCTACTTGCGGTCCGAAAGCGAAGAGAACAGCGTTTCGGTTTCCCGATTTCGGGTGGGCATGGCCATGCCTCGGTGAGCGGCGCGGACCCCATGGCGTCTGACCCACCCGACCACTCTTCGCAGAAGCCGCCAGAAGGCGGCGACACCCATATCGACCACACCGCCGGCGTCGAGCACGGCGCGACCCTGGAACGCGTGGAGCCGGCCGCCGAACCCGAAACGATTCTCGCGGGCGACGGCGTTCCGACCAGGATCGGCCCAGCCGGACCGTCGCCCTCAAGGTGATCCGTGGCGGGGGCCTGTCGGCCTCGCGCCTGCGCCGCTTCGAGCACGAGTCGCAGGTGCTCGGCCGATTGCAGCATCCGGGCATCGCGCAGATCTACGAAGCGGGCACGCTCGGACGATCTTCACTGTCGACCGGAGGGACTTCTCCCTCTATCGCCCACTGAGTCTCGGGCGATTCAAGACCATTCCTGACCGAGGGCGGGAGCGCTGAAAGAACCTCGCGGCGGCCCGCGCGCTGGCTATACTGCTTCAATCCCTTGAATGTCCGGCCGCGTGTGGCCCCCCCAGTTTCCCGAGGTCCCTTGAACAGTCCTGAGCCTTTGTCCCGGTTCGCGCCCGCCGCTCGCCTTGGCCCGTACGAAATCATCGGACCCGTCGGCAAAGGGGGCATGGGCGAGATCTACCGCGCGAAGGACACGCGCCTGGATCGCGAAGTGGCGATCAAACTTCTGCCCCCAAACCTCGCGGGCGACGAACAGTTCCGTGCGCGTTTCGAGCGCGAGGCGAAGAGCGTTTCCGCCCTCAACCACCCGCACATCTGCACGCTCCATGACATCGGCCAGGAGACGGTCAAGGGCGAGACCCTCCACTACCTCGTCCTCGAGATGATCGAAGGCGAATCGCTCGCCTCGCGCCTATCAAAAGGCCCGCTCTCGCTCGAGGACACCCTCAAGTACGGTAACCAGGTGGCCTCAGCCCTCGATGCCGCGCACAAGCGAGGCATCGTCCACCGGGATTTGAAGCCGGGCAACGTGATGATCACGAAGGCCGGGGCCAAGCTCCTCGACTTCGGCCTCGCGAAGGTGGGCGAACGGGGCGCCATCGAGGGCCTTTCGCAGATCGAAACCATCAACAAGGAAGTGAGCGAGCCCCTCACCCAGCAGGGCACGATCATGGGGACGTTCCAGTACATGGCCCCCGAACAACTCGAGGGCTCGGCCGCGGACGCGCGCACCGACATCTTCGCGCTCGGAGCAGTGCTCTATGAGATGGCCACCGGTGAACGCGCCTTTCAGGGCAATACGACAGCG
>CAZBTT010000812.1:0-1832 GCA_964494295.1 uncultured Acidobacteriota bacterium | reverse complement strand
ATCTCGAGAAGGGGCGGGTCGTCATCTTCGGCGCCGGGACCGGCAACCCGTACTTTTCCACGGACACGGCCGCGGCCCTGCGCGCGATGGAGATCGGGGCGGAGGTCATTCTCAAGGCGACCAAAGTCGACGGCGTCTACAGTGCCGACCCCGAAAAACATCCCGACGCCATTCGCTACCGCGAGCTGGCCTACATCGACGTACTGAATCGCGAATTGAAGGTCATGGACTCGACGGCGATTTCGTTGTGCATGGACAACGCGCTCCCGGTGATCGTCTTCAACCTACTCGAGCCCGGGAACATCCGGAAAGCCGTCCTCGGGGATCGGATCGGGACGATCGTGCACGCGCAGGCCAAGCCGGGTGGAGTGGCGGCCGGCGGGGAGAAGGGGGACTGATGGCCTCGATCATTGACGACTGCAAGCAAGAGATGGAGCAGACGTTGGTGGCGTTCAAGCGCGATCTCTCGCGGTTACGCACGGCGCGGGCCACGACGGCGCTGCTCGACGGCATCGTCGTCGAGTACTACGGCGCCAAGACCCCGCTGAATCAGCTCGCGTCGCTGTCCGCTCCCGAGCCACGATTACTGATCGTGCAGCCCTTCGACCCCAGTGTCATTCGCGACATCGAGCGCGCGCTCCAGCAGTCCGATCTCGGACTCACGCCGCAGAACGACGGGAAGATCATCCGCATTCCGATCCCCGAGCTCACCGAAGAGCGGCGCCGGGATCTCGTGAAGCACGTGAAGAAGGTCGCCGAGGAATTTCGTGTTTCCGTGCGCGTCCATCGGCGTGATGCGATCGAGATGATGAAAGAGCTGCACAAAGAAAAAGAGCTCACCGACGACGATCTGAAGCGCGATCACGAGCGGATCGAACATCTCACGAAGGAGTACGTCGAGAAGGTCGACAAGATTCTGAAGACCAAAGAAGAAGAGATCATGGCCGTCTAATGGCCGAGATCGACAAAGAGCGCCTCCCGCGCCACGTGGCGATCATCATGGACGGTAACGGTCGCTGGGCCACACAGCGAGGCTTGAGCCGGATCACCGGGCACCGGCGTGGAAAGCAATCCGTGCAGGAGGTTGTCGAGGCGGCGCGACGGCTCGGCATCCCCTATCTCAGTCTGTACGCTTTCTCGACCGAGAACTGGCAGCGGCCGCGCGACGAGGTGGCTGCGCTCATGCGTTTCCTCCGTCACTACTTGGCGGCGGAGATGAAGAAGATGATGAAGAACGGGATCCGGTTGTTGGCGATTGGGAATCTGCGTCGCCTGCCCCGTGACGTACAAACCGCGCTCCGCGAGACCATCGAGGACACCCGGCACAATACCGGCATGACGGTCATTCTCGCCGTCAGCTACGGTGGCCGCGAGGAACTGACGGAGGCCGTCAGGGCGATCGCGCGTCGCGTTCGCCGTGAGGAAATCGATCCGGAGGATGTCGATCAGGATCTCGTCGCCGCGCACTTGGGAACGGCCGGCGTCCCCGATCCCGATCTGCTCATCCGGACCAGCGGAGAGATGCGCATCAGCAATTTCCTGCTGTGGCAGATCGCCTACACGGAGATCTACGTCACCGACACGCTCTGGCCGGATTTCCGGGAGCGGGAGTTCCTCGACGCCGTCGCGCACTTCCAGCGTCGCGAGAGGCGGTTCGGCCGAACCGGGGAACAGGCCGAGCGCGAACGACTGCGTGCTGCGCACTAGGCTGGCCACCGCGGCGGTCGCGATTCCGCTGCTGATCTGGCTGATCGTCTGGAATCCTTGGTCGCTCTTCATCTGGCTGGTGGCGGCGGCGGCGCTGGTCGGGGTGGGCGAGTTCTGCACCATGG
>CAZBTT010000811.1:0-1833 GCA_964494295.1 uncultured Acidobacteriota bacterium | reverse complement strand
ACTGGCGGGTGACCGTCACGCGGTTCGCGTCGTAGCGTTCGCCGAGCTCGGGAGTCAGGCCATGGGCCGGCTTGAAGTATGCGAGACGGAAGTCCAGCCCGAGATCAGTGATTCCGTGGCGCAACACGTCGACAGTGCCGCGCGCGTCGAGCTCCGCGGCGAGGCGCTTGCGGAAGCCGACCTGAGCCGCGTCAGGGTTCGCGCCGTAGCGCTTGACGAGATCCTCCCACTGCTTGCCTTGCGTCGCTCCGAGGAACGCGAACGTCTCGGCCGTGTCAAGGCCACAGGTGGCATCGAAGCTCGAAGGCTGCGAACGCTCGTAGCCTCCCTGCTCGAGCAGCCACGCCTCGATCGTCTCTTCGAAGTCCCGTTCGAGCGTGCTCATGCCGCCACCCCCGGGATCTCGAGCTCACCGGTCACCGCAGCCGTGATCAGCGCCTGGCGGCGTTCGGCAAGAAGGTCCATCTGGATCGTCAACGCGTCTACGGATGCCTCGACGCGTGCGACTCTTCGGCGAACCCCTTCGAGCAAGCCTGGCCATAGCCGCGAGTCCCGCGGTAGTCCGACCGTGAACTCAGCGAGGTCGGAAAGATTGAGAGTGGGCTGCGCCGAACTCGCTTCGGTCGCTAGGCGCGCGAAGTCCATGAACTGCGTGGTCTGCGTCCAGTGCCAGAGAAGTTCTGAGGGAAGGTCGTCGCGAGGTTGAACTCTCGCAAGGGCTCGGTTCAGGTTGGCTCCAACCTCGTTCGCCCCCGCGCTCGCCGACCGGCCCATCGAGCCCACGACTGAGAGGATCAAGTCCCCCTCCTGAACAATGGTTCGTTTGTACTCCGCCGAAAGTTGTCGTTCGATCAGCCCTACCCCCTCGCCGCTAACTTGGCCGCGAGCGGTCAGGTTGGTGATCCGAATCATGGGCACGCCGTCCTGATCGACAAATTGCGGAACGAGTACGCCGTACGCCATTGGCGCACGGAGCAACCGCTTCAACGGCCATCCAGGCTCCGAAGCGAACGCGCTCGAGCGAACCTGGGTCTTGCGCTCGTTGAGGAGTTCGATCATGCGTCGCTTCTTGGCCATGAGCGCGTCGATCCGAGCGGTCTCGGTGTCGAGGAAGTCGGCGACCGCCCGTTGTTCGTCGAGAGAAGCGTCGCGCACCATCACGACGCCTAGGTCTTCGGCGTTCAAGTGCGGTTGAGCGGCGCGCATCTTGGCAATGTCGATCTGATCTCGTAGCGACTGCCCCAGGAGCGAGTAGGCGAGAAACCTCGGGTTGAGGTCCTTCCCTGGCGTTACGCGCAGGTCGTAGCCGGGGGCTGCCCCTTCCCAGTCTTTCGTGATGAGCGCGGAATCGCCCGTGTATGCGCCACTTCGAACAACCAGTACCTCACCTGCCTTGAGCAACGGTGCGCGATCCAGAGGCAGATCGCGCTTCAGCGCCCAGATCATTCCTTTGTCGACGATCTTGCCTCGGTGAATGTTCGTCGCCCGGATAATCGGAATTCCCTCGTCCGCCAACTGGGGGGGTTGGCCCAACCCGTAGCGGACGCGCGCGCGGCGCTTGAGCGGTACGAGTGCAGCGTTCACTCCGTCACCTCGCCGAGCAGGTCCTGGATCTCGGCTTCGAGCTGTTTGATCTCGGCGTCGATCTCGGCGAGCGGACGGGGTGGCACGTACTTGTAGAACTGGCGGATGAACGGGATCTCGTAGCCGATGCGGGTCTTGTCGTGGTCGACCCAGACATCCGGGACGTACGAGTGGACCTCCGCGGCCATGTAGGCATCCACCGCGTCGCGGTCTCCGGGAGCGCGTGGCGCCGCCGGGGGGCCCCGCCAC
>CAZBTT010000810.1:1216-1841 GCA_964494295.1 uncultured Acidobacteriota bacterium | reverse complement strand
TCTGAGTTGGGGGGCCGCAAAGTGCTCAGCCCCCCATGGCCCAAGGCCAGGCTACGCCCTCTGGCGAGGGCTGCGCGCAACCCCCGCGTGGCCCAAGGCCAGGCTTCGCGGCTCCGGCCGAAGTGACAAACGAGCGTAGCGACTTTGCTCTGGAGTGGGTCCGCGAAGCGGAGCCACTCAGGAATTCGGCCTGCGCTAGCCCTTTCCGATGACGCTTCGGAGTTCTTCGGAGTCCCAGGCGTGATCGGCTGCGCCCGGCTCCGCCACCCGGTCGGAGGCGAGGAGCTGCTCCTGCAGGGCGATCAGTTCGCGCACGTTGCTGATGTAGTCCTTCATGTCGTGGCGAAGCGGGGCCAGTTTCGCGAGTCCGGCCTCGTCGTATTCGCGGAACTGCTGACCCGCGCGGTGGGCGCTGTGGGCGCGATGGCCGAGGTGCCGGAGAACATCGACACCGAGACGGATGCTGGTGTCGAGGTGATCGCGGTAGATGTCCTTGATGCCGAGGTCCATCAGCTCATACGCGTCGAAGCGATGGCGCGCGCGCACCAGCACCCCCAGGTGGGGAAAGTGCTTCTTCGCGGTCTCGATGACCGCCCGGGTCCCCAAGAGGCCATCGCCCGCGCCG
>CAZBTT010000810.1:0-1206 GCA_964494295.1 uncultured Acidobacteriota bacterium | reverse complement strand
CCCAGCGACCGCCCGGCTGAGGATGGGGGCGTCCGCGGCCCCGGCCCCGTGCAGGAGGTCGGCGCGCGGGGCGTCGCCGTAGTACACCTTGAAGCCCATCCGCCTCAGCAGATCCACGCGGTCGGAGTCGTTGTCGAGAATGGTGGCCTCGACGCCGTTCGCGCGCAGGAACCGGCCCACGGTGCTGCCGAAATGCGAGAAGCCCGCGATGATGACGCGATGCTTTTCGTCGACTTCGTCCGCGTCGCGCGAGGCGGCCGGGGCGGCGCCGATCCGGGGCCGAAGCACACGCTCGTGGAGCAGGACGAGGAGCGGGGTGAGGGTCATGCTGAGTGCGGTCACGGCCAGCAAAGTCCCGGTCATCGCCGCCTCGATAAGGCCGAGCTGTGCGATGAAGGCGAAGAGGACGAAAGCGAACTCGCCCACCTGCGACAGGCCGAGGGAGAAGACAAGGTTCTGATCGAGGGAGAGGCCGCCTCGTTTCCCGAGCACGAGCAGGATCACGAGTTTGATGGCCACCACGCCGAGGGTGAGCAGGGCGATCTGGACGGGTTGCGACGCGATCAGTCGGAAGTCGATCGAGGCTCCCACGCCCATGAAGAAGAGGCCCAGCAGGAGGCCTTTGAAAGGATCGAGATCGCTTTCGAGCTCGTGTTTGAACTCGCTCGTGGCGAGGACGACGCCGGCGAGGAACGTCCCAAGGGCCGGGCTCAGGCCGACCTTCTGCATGAGGAGGGCCGTGGCCACCACGATCAGGAGCGCCGAAGCGGTGAAGAGTTCGCGCAGCCGAGTCTTCGCCACCACGCGCAGCGCCGGCACCACCAGGAAGCGGCCGGCCGCGACCACGAGCGCGACCGCCGCCGCGACCGCGAGGGTCTGGACCCAGCCCGGCTGATGCGACAAGCCGCCGCCATGACCATCGGCGACTGCGGGCGCGGTGGCGAGGAGCGGCAGCAGGGCGAGGATGGGAATGACCGCGATGTCCTGAAAGAGGAGCACCGCGAAGGACTGCTGCCCGGCCGCGGTTCCCATCAGGCCCTTTTCCTTGAGCGATTGCAGGGCGATCGCGGTCGAGGACATGGCGAGGGCCAGCCCGATGGCGAGCGCGGCCGAGGGAGGGAGGCCGAGGGCGATGCCGGCAGCGGCGCACGCCAGCCCCGTTGCTACGAGTTGCCTCGTTCCGACGCCCAGAACACGGTGCCGCAC
>CAZBTT010000809.1:0-1843 GCA_964494295.1 uncultured Acidobacteriota bacterium | reverse complement strand
GAGTCCAGGACGGGGGAGGAAAGAAGCGGCCCCGGGTGCCGCCTCCACCGCAGTACGATCCTCGGGTTTGATTCGAATGGCCCTCGGGGAGTTCGAAACCACTTAACCAAGGGGACGTGCCGATGGGCAAGTTGATCTACAACATGAATGTCTCGTTGGACGGCTACATCGAGACCCCGGACCATTCTCTCGACTGGGCAACCGTCGACGAGGAACTGCACAGGTGGTTCAACGATCGTTTTCGCGAGACGGACGTCGAACTCTACGGCCGCCGGCTGTATGAATTGATGGCCTCGTATTGGCCGACCGCGGCGTCCGATCCCGCTGCGACCGACTACATGCTCGATTTCGCCAGGATCTGGAACGAGAAGCCGAAGGTCGTCTTCTCGTCAACTCTCGTGACCGTGCAGTGGAACAGCCGACTTGCGAGCGGCGACGTAGGCGAGGAGCTCGCGCGCCTCAGGGCGGAGTTCGAAGGTGACATGAGTGTCGGTGGCCCGACACTGGCCTCGGAGTTCATGAGGCGTGGTCTGATAGATGAGTATCGGCTTCTCGTTCACCCCGTCATCCTGGGAGCGGGCACTCCTTTCTTTCCGAAGCTGGGGACACCCATCAATCTTCGCTTGAAGGAGACGCGGATATTCGCGTCGGGGGTGACGTACTTGGGCTACGCCGCGGAGTCGGGGAGGGGCGCGCGGTACTAGCCCGGCTTCCTAGTGAAAAAGCCCTGTAAATGAGCGGAGAGAGTCGACTACCGGCTGCGCTGATCACGGCGAATGCCTAGCTCTGGCCAACGACCGAAAGGCCGGCCCGAGAAGCATGAGGAGGTTCCCCCCTGGAAAGCCGAGTTCGAGGTCGAACAAGGCCCGGCGCCCTCCGCGTGCCGGGCCGCGACGTCCGGCCACGATAGCGCCGGCGAGATGCGGCCGTCGGTCGGTGCCCTTGCCGGCCGGTGTTCCTGAGCCTCCACGAGCGAGGAGGTCGTCGATGGCTCGTCGCAACGCGAGCGACTGGCCCCAGGTTCCGCAAAAGGCGATGCGCCCGTGGCTGTCGATCAGGTAGGCTGCTGCTGCCAGGCCGCCGTAGGCGCGCTGAACGGTGCAGGCGAGATCGTCCGCGAGGACCGGCCACGGAATGTCTTCTTCCTGCTTGTAGTCTCGCGCATCTTGCAGCTTCTGTTCGACGGTATGGTACGCCCCGTGCCGCTCCCCGGGATGGGCCTGGCGCATCAGCACCTCGACGAACCGCACCCGCTCGCCATAGACCTCGTACAGGTCCCGCATCATTGCCACGCCCCCGCGGGTGACCGGGCACGTATAGCTGACGAAATGGAGGAAGACCGGCTGCCCTCGGAGGGCGCTCAGGCGCAATGACGTCCCGTCCGTGGAGGGGAGTTCGAGATCGGGGGCTTCAGTCCCGGGCAGGAGGCCGGGCCGGAGAAGTTCCGCGAGCATGTGTCGCATACGGAAGTGCTCGAAGTTGAACTGCCCGATAGGATCGAGCCCTTCGACAATCCGCTCCGTCCGCTCTGTGTTGCGCATGGTGCTCAGCCCCCTATTCTCAGTCACTGATGTCGGCCCGCTGCAGTTCCCGAAGGATCTCCCGTGCCTGGCGATCGAGATCACACGTCTCGAGAAAGCTCATGACATCTGGCCATCCCGCGGACACGGCCGTCAGAAAATCGTCCATACGAGCACAACGTTCGCTTTCGAGCAGGGCCGGGTCGGCCCTGTGAAGTTCAACTGTCGCCGTTGCTGTGTACATGGCTTTTCCCCCACGTTTCTCACTGTTCGGCGGTCCGAAAAGGCGCGTCGCTCAGATGTTGCGGGTGCGCAGTTCGGCT
>CAZBTT010000808.1:0-1845 GCA_964494295.1 uncultured Acidobacteriota bacterium | reverse complement strand
CCGCTCCGGCATCTTCAGGAAGAACCCCCGATGCCAGCGGTAGTACGGGGCGTCGCGGGTGGCGACTTCCCGTGTCCAGTCGTAGCTGAAACCGAGGCGTTGGGGCTGCGCCTTCATGCTCGCGATGTTCGCGCGCGTCCAGGTCTCAGGGTGGGTCCCGCGCTTGATCGCCGCGTTCTCGGCGGGCAGTCCCAGCGCGTCCCAGCCGATTGGATGCAGCACGTTGAATCCTCGCATCCGCTTGAACCGGGTGATCACGTCGGTGATGCAGTAGTTCCGGACGTGGTCCACGTGTATGTCGCCCGAGGGATAAGGCAACATCTCGAGGCAGTAGAACTTCGGCCGGGTCGGGTCCTCCGACACTTCGAACGTCCCCTCTTCGCTCCAGCGGGCCTGGAAGCGGCGTTCGATCTCGTCGAACTCGTACGGCTTGATCTCGTTAACCAATGGACTCCTCAGGGCTTTAATGGATGCGGAGTTTATAGGCCTTAGCCTGTAGAATCCCCGGCTCCGACACCCGGATTTCGACACGGAGATCGCCAGGAGCGAGACCGGGGGTCCCACGAATCAAGGAAACTTTCCCCGCCATGAAGCCCGACATCCATCCCAAGTACGTCGAAACCCCCGTCCATTGCGCCTGCGGCGCCAACTGGAAGACCCGCTCGACCAAAGCCGAGATCCGCGTCGAAATCTGCTCGACCTGCCATCCCTTCTTCACCGGCAAACAGCGCCTGGTCGACTCGGCCGGCCGCATCGAGCGCTTCACCAAGAAGTTCGCAAAGCGCGCCGGCGCTCCCACCGCCTAGCTCGTCAGGCTTTTTCGGGAGTCACGCGTCCGCAGAGGAGTCTCTTCAGTTCGACCACGGACGGCCTCCTCGCGGACCCCGTCTTGCCGCAACGTCTGAACGAACCACGAAAGCCCTCTGACCATGGACGCAATCACATTCGAGAAGCTCAAGGAGATCGAGGAGAGGCACCGCGCCCTCGAGGCGGAGATGCTGCACCTCGCCTCCACCAGCGGAGCGGTGTCCAGCATCACGAAGACCGCCAAGGAGGCGTCCGATATCGCCCCGGTGGTCAAGATGTTTGGCGAGTACAAGCGCCTTCTCGCCGAAGTCGCGGGTGTCGAGGAGATGATCAAGGCCGAGCCTGATCCTGAGCTTCGAGCCATGGCGGTAGAGGAACTGAAGGACCTCCAGAAGGAGCGGGACGAGACCGATGCCGCGATCGGCCCCTTGCTCATCCCGAAGGACCCGAACGACGACAAGAACGTGATCCTCGAAATCCGCGCGGGCACCGGCGGCGACGAGGCGGCGCTCTTCGCCCAGGAAGTCTTCCGCATGTACCAGCGCTTCGCCGAGCGGCACAAGTGGAAGGTCGACATCGTCTCGATCTCCCGTGGCACGGCCGGCGGCATCAAGGAAGTCATCGCCATGATCGAGGGCGACAAGGTCTACTCCAAGCTGCGCTTCGAGAGCGGCGTTCACCGCGTGCAGCGCGTCCCCGCTACCGAGGCCCAGGGACGTATCCACACCTCTACAATTACCGTCGCCGTTCTGCCCGAAGCCGAGGAAGTCGACATCAAGATCGAAGCGAAGGACATCCGCATCGATACCTTCTGCTCGTCGGGTCCCGGTGGGCAGAGCGTCAACACCACTTACTCCGCTGTCCGCATCACTCACCTCCCCACCAACACCGTGGTCTCGTGTCAGGACGAGAAGAGCCAGATCAAGAATCGCGAGAAGGCGATGAAGGTTCTGCGTTCGCGCCTCTACGAGGTGGCGCAGGCCGAGCAGAACAAGGAAATCGCCGAGAACCGCAAATCGCAGGTCGGCACGGGCGACC
>CAZBTT010000807.1:0-1847 GCA_964494295.1 uncultured Acidobacteriota bacterium | reverse complement strand
CCGCTCAAGGCCTGTGGCGGATTCCTGAGCGCCGTACCTCTCGGTGAGATCCGCGAGGATCGCCTGAAACTGCTGGTCGGACAACTCGGCCGTGGTGATCACGAAGCTGTTGTCGCCCACCGGTTGGACGACACTGTCGGTCACACCGTTGTCGGCGACGATGGCCTGCACGTCTGCCGTCTCGGCAGGCTTCTCGAGTTGTACCTCCACCCGCGCGCCGCCGTTGAACTCGATGCCCAGGTTCAGGCCAATGATGGCGATGGCCAGTATGGCGAAGAGCGTGACTCCGCCAAGGAGGATCACGAACCAGAGCTTGTACTTCATGAATGGGTAAACGGTCATGACTGACGCTCCGTTCTGGCGCTCAAGCCCATGAACCTGGCATTCCTGAACATGCTGAGTTTCGTCGTCAGGAGGCTCAAGAAGGTCCGGGTGACGATGATGGCGGTGAACATCGACAAGACCACGCCGATACCCAGGGTGAGGGCAAAACCGCGCACTCCCCAGGTAGCTGCCCAGAACAGGATGACCGCCGTGATCAGGGTCGTGACGTTGGAGTCGAGGATGGCGGTGAGCGCTTTGCGGAACCCAGCATCCATCGCCGTGCGGATGCTCTTTCCTGCCTGCACTTCCTCACGGATCCGCGCGAAGATGATCACGTTGGCGTCGACCGCCATGCCCAACGTGAGGATCATCCCGGCGATACCCGGCAGCGTCAGAGTGGCGTGTATCGCGTTGAGTATCCCCCAGAACAGCACCGCGTAGATGAGTAGAGCCACATCGGCCACCAGCCCGAGAAGCCGGTAGTAGGCGATCATGTAGATCGCCACCAAAATGAGCCCTACAAGGCCGGCATACAAAGCTTGGTCCAGAGAGGCCTTACCAAGGGTGGCCCCGATCGAGCGCTCTTCGATCACCTCGAGTTCGATCGGGAGCGCGCCGGTCTGGAGCACGAGAACCAGGTTCTTGGCCTCAGCCAGGGTAAACCGCCCCGTGATCTCCGCCCTGCCGCCGTCGATACGCTCGGTCACCCGAGGGGCGGATTCGATCACGCCGTCGAGCACGATGGCAAGGAGTTGGTCTTGGCCCATCACCTGTCCGCGCTGCGCGAGCTTCTCCGTGACGTCGCCAAACGCCTGGGCGCCGTCAGCTTTGAACTGCATGTCCACTTTGGGCTGGTTGTTCGTGTCGAAGCCCACCTGGGCGGCGTCGAGCCCCGAGCCGGTGACGGCCGGCGCGGCAGTCACCAGATAGAACCGGTCCTGCTGCGTCGGGTCGCGGGCGGGCCAGCGGATGAGGCGCTTCTCGGCCGGGAGCTTGCTCTCCGCGTCCACGCCTGCTTCTTTCAGCGCGTCGACCTCGGTCGCGAAGGACGTGCCCAGGTCCTGTACGTCGTAGAACTCGAGTACCGCGGTCTTGCCTATGACGGCGAGCGCCTCTTCCTCGTTCTCGATGCCGGGGAGCTGCACGCTGATTTTCCAGGCGCCCTGACGCTCCACCAGGGCCTCCGCGACCCCGAGGCGGTTGATGCGATCGTTGATGATGCTGACGGTCTGATCCATGCCGTCGTCGGTGCGGGGAATCCGGGCTGAGTCCTGTGCCTCGAGAATTACGGATAGTCCTCCCCGAAGATCGAGCCCGAGGCGGGTGCTGGAGCCTGGAGGGTAGATGAAGTACGCGGCCACGGCGAGGAGCACCGCAACCACCACCAGAGTCAGCACGTTGCGCTGCATCGCGGACAAGGTCGTTCCTTCCTCAGATCGTCACGGTTCCATGCGTGCGAAAGGGCGGGAGCGAACGCCCCGCCCCACCACGAAGGCGGAGGATATGCCAACCCGCCTGTGATG
>CAZBTT010000806.1:0-1856 GCA_964494295.1 uncultured Acidobacteriota bacterium | reverse complement strand
GGCGGTCTCGGCCGGCCGGGCGAGGGAAGGCGCCCGGGCAGACAGGGGAAGCGGACCGGGCCGCCCGGCTGTTATCCTCGAAGGCGTGCATTTGACGGCGGGGCTCCCTCGGCCCCGCGACCTTTCCCGGACGCCCACAGCTCAGGATGCGCATCATGCATGTCAATCGCCTCCCCGTCGGCGCCCGCCGGCTCTCGCTCCTCGTCCTCTTCACCGCAGGGCTGGGATTCACCGCGACGTCTCCGAGTCTCGCCGTGCGACCCGATACGCCCGTCATCACCGAGCCCGAAACCAACGGCGAGATCGTGAACGCCGCCGACGTGCACATGGAGACCGGGCCCTTCTCCGATCCCAACCCGGGCGACACGCATCAGTGCACCGACTGGGAGATCTGGACGGCCTCCCCGTTCGAACGCGTCTGGGTGACGAGCTGCATCGGCGGCATCGAGAAGCTTCATACGCATCTCGGCGACGGGACGTTCGAGAACTCCCACGCGGGACGGACCGAGCTCTTCTACGACACCGGCTATGAACTCCACGTGCGGCACCGGGACAACACGAACCGATGGAGCGCATTCTCCATCCGCACGTTCGCGACAGGGTCTCAGACGCAGATATTCCCGCTCTCGCTCGATGACGTGAGCAATTCGCCGGCGCCCGTGCTCCTCGCGGAGGGCGGCGATACACTCGTGCTCCCCGGCGGCGGCGCCCCACCCTCTGTCCGCCTCGAATCAGACTCCGGCGGGCTCTTCTTCAGCATCGCCGGACTCGACGGCGTCGCCAACGACGTGACGAACCCCGGACCGCTTTCCGACCATCTGCCGGTGCGGGTCGTTGCCGACGGCGGCGGCGCAGGCCTCGTCCTTCCGCAGGGCCGGATCGTCTTCACCGATGACCACGGCACGGAAGTGACCGTCTATCTTCCGGCGATGAACGTCGGAGCCGGCGGACAGCAGTACTTCTGGGTCTCGGCGAACGGTAGCACCTTTGTCGGGGACTCCGCCGGCACCGTGCCCGACTTCTCCGTCCTCGCGCAGGGGGCATCGGTCCCCTGGAAGGTGTTCGCCCCGGGATACAAGGTGGAGATCGTCGCAAGCGGCTTCCAGCTGCCCGTCAACATTGCGTTCGTCCCGGCACCGGGACAAGCGCCGAATTCCCCGCTCTACTACGTGACCGAACTCTACGGCGAGATCAAGGTGGTCACGCGCGACGGCACCGTCTCGACCTACGCCGACAGCCTCCTCAACTTCGATCCGGGCGGGAACTTCCCCGGCAGCGGGGAACAGGGACTCTCCGGCATCGCGGTCGACTCCGCCACCGGGGACGTCTTCGCGAACATGTTGTACGATGCCTCTCCGCCGAGCGCCCTCCATTACCCGAAGGTCGTCCGCTTCCACAGCAACGATGGCGGTCTCACCGCCGCCACGCAGACGACGATCCTCGACATGGTGGGCGAGCTCGAGGGTCAGTCGCATTTCATCTCCAACTTGACGATCGGCCCCGACCGCAAGCTCTACGTCCATGTGGGGGACGGCTTCGAGACCGCGGCTGCGCAGGACACGAACTCCTTCCGCGGAAAGGTCCTCCGCGTGAACTTCGACGGCTCCGCGCCCTCCGACAACCCCTTCTATCGGGCCGCGAACGGCATCACTGCGACCGACTATCTCTTCGCCTACGGTCTGCGCAACCCGTTCGGCGGCGCGTGGCGCGCCTCGGACGGATACCACTACGAGGTGGAGAACGGGCCCGAGACGGACCGATTCGCGAAGATCATCGGCGGCGTGAACTATCTCTGGGACGGCACGAACCTGAGCATGCAGAACTTCGCGATCTACAACTGGAGCTCTCACGCGCCC
>CAZBTT010000805.1:0-1860 GCA_964494295.1 uncultured Acidobacteriota bacterium | reverse complement strand
GGGGGTGACGTGCGCGCGGGCGCGAACCTGGCGCGGGCCGCACGGGCTTCCGGCGTCGACGCTCGGCTCATCGCCCTGCCCGGCCGGCCCACCACCGTGAAGACGCGCATCATGGCGCATCAGCAGCAGATGGTGAGGACGGATCGCGAGGTGGCGGATCCCATCGACGCCGCGACGGAGACGAAGCTGCTCGCTCAGGTCGCCAAGGCGCTCAAGAGGGGTTCGGCCCTCATCGTCTCGGACTATCAGAAGGGGGTTGTGACCCGCTCCTTCATGCGCTCCCTGATCGCGCTTTCGGCGAGTCGCGGGGTCCGCGTCCTGGTCGATCCCAAAGTGCGCAACATTCACTTCTTCAAGGGCGCGTTCCTGGCGACGCCGAACCAGAAGGAGGCGGAGGAGATCAGCGGAGTGGCCATTCGCACCGATGCCGATGCCGAGAAGGCGGTGCAGCGGGTGGCCCGCATCGCGGGAACCGAGGGCGCTCTGGTCACGCGCGGTGAAGAGGGCATGTCGCTAGGCCTTCGCGTCGGTCGCCGGTTTTCGTACTGGCATGTGCGGGCCACCGCAAGGGAGGTCTTCGATGTGACCGGCGCCGGCGACACCGCGATCGCGACCCTGGCCCTCGGGCTCGCCGCGGGCGCGCTGCCTCACGAAGCGATGGCGCTTTCGAATCTCGCCGCCGGCGTCGCGGTCGGGAAACTCGGCACGTCGAGTGTCTCGCCTTCGGAAATCCGCGCCGCCCAGTGAAGGTCGCAATCGTCGGGGCCGGCCCCGCGGGGTCGATGGCCGCTTTGGAGTTCGCGAAGAAGGGCGCTTTGGTTTCGATCTTCGATCCTTCGCATCCGCGGGAGAAGCCCTGCGGAGGTGGACTCACCGGCAAGAGCCTCGCGCTTCTCCCCGAGGGTCCGGCCCGCGATCCGCTCCCCGCGCGCCGCGTTCAGAATTGCCGCTTCGACACCGCGCGCGGCCTGATGATCGAACTGGACCTGGGCGAGCCGGTGGGCATCGTGTCGCGAGCCGACTTCGACGCGTGGCTCCTGCGTCGGGCGGTCGAAGCAGGTGCGCGCCACATCAACGATCGGATCACCAGAGCGGACGCTTCGGGCCGTGTGAAGTCGCTCGGCGGAGTCGAGGAGACTTTCGATCTCGTCGTGGGCGCCGACGGCGCCAATTCCCTCGTGCGCCGCACGTTTCTGAGCGCCACCCCGAAGGAGCGCCGGTGGATGGCCTGCGGCTGGTTCGCGCGCGGCGATTCCGAAATGGTGGTGCGCTTTCTCGAGGGCGTCGAGGGTTACCTCTGGCTCTTCCCCCGCGCCGGCCATGTAGGCGTCGGCATTGGCGCGCCACTCGGGCATCCTCCGACGCGCGATCTCCTCGCCCTGCTCGAACGTGAGGTGGCGCGGGCCTTCCCCGCGATGGCGCGCGACGAAGACACGCCGTATTACGCCCACACCATTCCCTCGCCCGGAGAAGATGGCGCCACCCTGCGCGAAATGGCGGGCGAGAGGTGGGCGCTTGTGGGAGACGCGGCGGCGATCGCGGATCCGATCACCGGCGAGGGGATCTTCTACGCGCTGCGCTCCGGACAACTCCTTGCCGAGACGATGATGGCCGGAGGCTCTCCGCGGACCTATGCCGACCGGGCGATGGAGGAGTTCGGCCACGACCTCATGCGCGCGGCCCGCCTCTACAAACGTTTCTTCGCGCCCGGCTTCACCGATCGAATGCTCGACTACGCCAACCGCTCTCCCGCGCTTTCCCGTGTGATGGTCGACCTCGTCCTCGGAAAGCAGGACTACATGTCCCTCAAGCGCCGCCTCGTTATTACGCCCCCGCGCTTCGGCCGGGAGCCGGCCACCC
>CAZBTT010000804.1:0-1865 GCA_964494295.1 uncultured Acidobacteriota bacterium | reverse complement strand
CGGTCCAACCTACGAACGGGAGGTAGGCTCCACCCGAGTACCAGATGAAGTCTCCGTGAATCGACAGGGTTCCGAACACGTGACCGTTGTTAAAGGGGTCATATTCACCGTGGTTAATGACGATCGTGGCACCGTGGTTAGAAACGTGACCATAGATATAGGCGACTTGGACACCTGTGGCCGTCGGCTTTGTCGTCAGCAACCCGCCGTCGAAGACGATTTGGGGACCAGTGGCCGTATCCGTCTGAAGTTTGGACCCAGTTTCAATAATGGTCACACCGCGGACACCGTTCTGGATGAACGCCGCATTGAGCCCCTTAAACGTTCCGGTGATGTCTGCGGTCGCATCTTTCTCGACCGTGAACTTGCCGCCTTCGTTCAGTACGCGCAAGCCTTCAGATTTCCAGTAGCCGCCGCTGACAGTCGCCCACCCTTTGCTCTTGACCCAGACCTACTGATCTTTGCCCGCGTTCTGATTCGAGAACGTAATTGCGCCCTTCTCGGCCAAAACTTCCAGATCGCACTCCTCTCCCACCATCAACCCGTCGCCGTCCTCGAACGTGACGACGCCCGGACTCACCTTCGCGAGCGCGCCAACGGTCCCCGCAGTCGTTGTCGCCGAGGTCAGGGCAATTGTGGAACGGGTGGTCAGCCCCCAGGGCCAACGCATCTTGAACTGCTGACGGTGTAGGACTTTAGCCATAAACCGGCGGGACTCCCGGAGGCCCGCCATGCCCGAATCCGAGCTTGCGTTTACGCGCTACTTCGCGGTTCTCCCGGACCCGCGTCGGGACCGGACCAAGAAGCACGCCCTGGGGGACATCCTCGGCGTCACCCTGTGCGCGGTCATCTGTGGAGCGGACACCTTCGAGGAGATCGAGCGGTTCGGCGAGGCCCGCGTGGACTGGCTCCGGCGGTACTTCCCGCTCGCCAACGGCATCCCCAGCCACGACACGTTCAACCGGGTGTTTGCCGCCCTCGACCGGACGGCGTTCGCGGCGTGCTTCGCCCAGTGGATGGCCGAGTTGAGTCCGACGACGGGACTCAAGGCCATCGCCATCGACGGCAAGGCGTGCCGGGCCGGAGCGGGCGACACGTTCTCGGGTTGCCTGCACCTGGTCAGCGCGTGGGCGACGGAGAACGGGTTGATCCTCGGCCAGGAGGCGGTCCCCGGCGGCGGGCACGAAATCACCACCATCCCGACCCTGCTGAGGGCGTTGGACCTGAACGGGTCGGTGGTGACGATCGACGCGGCCGGGTGCCAGAAGGCCATCGTCGGGCAGATCCGCGAGCAAGGCGGTGACTACGTGGTCACCGTTAAGGGGAACCAACAGACGTTGCACCGGGCGTGTGTCGCGGCCCTCGAGAAGGCGGGCGAGACCGAGTTCGCCGGGTGCGACCTGAGCGCGTCGGTCGAGGACGGTCACGGGCGGCACGAGGAGCGGTACGTGACGGTGATCCGCGACCCCGAAGGATTGCCGGACGGTTGGGCGGATGTGGGGGCGGTGGTGGTCGTGGGCCGGGAGCGGGAGGTCAACGGGACGAACGCGAGCACGTGCCACTTCTACCTGAGTAGCCTGCGCGCGAGTGCGGCCGAGTTGGGCCGGTACATCCGGGGGCACTGGGGGGTGGAGAACGGGTTGCACTGGTGCCTCGATGTCACGTTCCGAGAGGATGAGAACCGGACGCGGGACACGAACGCCGGGGCCAACCTGGGTGTAGTTCGGCGGGTCGCCGCCTCGCTGCTCAAACAGGACAAGGGCAAGGGTAGCATCAAAGCCAAGAGGCTCAACGCCGCCTGGAATCTCGACTACCTCGAACAGGTTCTACAGGGATTCCAAGCCAATTAAGATGCGTTGGCCCTG
>CAZBTT010000803.1:0-1879 GCA_964494295.1 uncultured Acidobacteriota bacterium | reverse complement strand
ACCGCGCGGGACGGACCGGTGCGCGAAGTCGTGGCGTCTTTGTGTTTCCGGTCCAGGCCTCCGGGTTGCTCGGGCCGTCGTTCCAGGGTCCGTTTTCGATGCCGGCCACCGAGCCGTTTCTCATCGGCGACAACGCGACCTTTGCGATCGACCCATCGGGCCGGTTCGCGTACCTCACCGACGCAACCGCAAACACGATGATGACCTTCGCGATCGACCCCAACACGGGCGGGCTAACCGCGGTGGGAGCGGCAGTTCAAATCCCCGCGGGGTTTGGAACCATCGTCGTCACCTCGACACAAGCCGGGCCTACCTAGCGGGGACTCCCCTGACCGGTCGCGATAGTGCAGAGCGGCTTGTCGTGGGCAAGTGCCTGGAGCCCGAGGGGCCGGAGGCCCCGGCCCTCATCCCACGAGGGAAAACTCGAGACCCGTAGCGGACAGCCGGCCCGTAACCCGGATGTCGTGGCTTCCGAAGAGATCGTCGTCCGAGAGCCAGAACTCGAAGCGTCCGTCGGCGAAGACCTGGATTGTGTGGAGGCGGATTCGCGCTCTGAAGCGCCTGGCCGTGAAGGGTCCCTCGCCGTCTCCAAGCCAGACGTCGTTCTTGAGACTCCGCAGCTCCGTGTCGACTAACTCGCCGAGGCGTGAAGCCCACAGCTTTTGATTCGAGAACAAAGTCCGCGCGGCGGCGAGGCTGGCCTCGGCGTCGGATGCGACTGCGCGCGAGAGTTCGAGCTTGACCGGGCGCCGGTTCCATCTCACGTCTCCCGTCCACCGGGAACGAGCGCCATCCCACCGCAGCTTGCCGAAGCGCCGGTCGTCAAGATCCCCGGGCTCGCGCTCGGACTCCCCGGCCGCCTGTTCGGCCTCGCGGAGGCGTTCAAGTTCCGCGCGTTCGGCGGCCAGAGCCGCGAGCTCGGCGTCCTCGGGCGCATCGAGTAGTTCTTCGAGCAAAGCGAACAGCGCGCCGGGCGCCATCTCCTTGAGGCGCACGCGCAACTTCACGAGCTTGTGCGGCGGGAGGGCGTCCACCAGCCGGTCGATCTCGGCCTCGTCGGAGACGATGCGTCGGACGAATATCGCGTCCTCTCTCCGCGGGCCGCCCGGTTCGCGCCAGCAGCCGACGACCAGGCGAAGCGCCCACTGCCCGACTTTGGGGCTGCCGAGAGCGCCGCCGCCGAGGGAGCCGGTCAGGGCATGAATCTCGGTGGCGGGCAGGTTCTCGAAGGACGCCAGCATTTCCTTCTCTCTCGCCACGAGCCGCGCGACGCCCGCTTCGAAGTCGAACTCGGGTTCCTTCTCGTCAGTCATGAAATCGTGGGCGTCATCGCCCGCACTACGCGATTCCGGCCTGCCATCTTCGCTGCATACATCGCCCGGTCGGCAGCCTCCAACAACGCCGCCAGTTCCTGGTTGGCGCCGAGTCCGGCGACCCCGAAGCTCGCCGTGACGTGCACACGGGCGCTCTCATGAACGATCATGCGTTCCCCGACCCTCTGACGGAGGCGCTCCGCGAGTTCCTCGGCCTTTTCCAGACCCGTTTCTGGTGTCAGCAGGACGAACTCTTCACCGCCCCATCGCCCGAGAACGTCGCTGCGACGCGATGTCGCCAGCAGGGTCTGCCCGAGGTCGCGCAGAACCGCATCTCCCAGGGCATGCCCGTATTGGTCGTTGATCGCCTTGAAGTGATCGATGTCGAGGACGACCACGGCGAGCGGTCTTTGATGGCGGGCCGCGGTCCGGTAGGGCGCCTCCGCGAGCTCGAGAAATCCGCGGCGATTGTTGAGCTGCGTCAACACATCCATGCGGGCCTCGCGTTGGGCACGCTCCCGCTCCAGCGATTGTCTGCGAACGTAGTCGGCAAGGGCGAGGGCGAG
>CAZBTT010000802.1:0-1882 GCA_964494295.1 uncultured Acidobacteriota bacterium | reverse complement strand
TGCAGGTCCCGGGGAAGACCGTCGCCATAAAAGATGTTGTCGCCCAGCGCCAGGGCGACCGCGTCCTTGCCCACGAATTCGCGGCCGATGATGAACGCCTGGGCGAGGCCATCCGGGCTCGGCTGAACCGCGTATTCGATGCGGATTCCAAATTGCGAGCCGTCCTTGAGCAGCCGCTTGAACCCTTCCTGATCCTCGGGAGTGGTGATGATCAGGATGTCGCGGATTCCCGCGAGCATCAGCGTGGTCAGCGGGTAATAGATCATGGGCTTGTCGTAGATCGGGACAAGCTGTTTGGATACCGCGAGAGTGAGGGGGTAGAGCCGCGTTCCCGAGCCGCCGGCGAGGATGATTCCCTTGATGACGGCCTCCTAGACTTTCGCGTGACCGAGGCGTTCGCGGTCGTATTTCCCGCGGGTCACCGCGGAACTCCAGTCCACGTTCTCGAGGTACCAGCGGACCGTGAGCCGCAGTCCGGTTTCGAAGGGATGCTGAGGCGCGAAACCGAGTTCCTTGCGGATCTTCGAAGCATCGATCGCGTACCTCCGGTCGTGGCCGGGCCGGTCTTTCACGAACGTCTTCAGATCCGTGTAGGCCGCAAAACCCCGAGCACGCAGGGCGGCATTTGATTCTGCCGGGCGTTCGGCCTCGATGGCGGCGCACAGCGCATCCACCACCTGGAGGTTGGTCCGCTCGGAGTTTCCGCCCACGTTGTACTTGTCTCCGACCTTGCCCCGCTGCAGGACGGCGAGGATGGCATCGCAGTGATCGGTCACGAAGAGCCAGTCGCGAACATTTCCGCCATCCCCGTAGATCGGGAGGTTCTTTCCCTCGAGCGCGTTCATGATCATGAGCGGTATCAGTTTCTCGGGAAACTGATACGGGCCATAGTTGTTCGAGCAGTTCGTCATGAGCGTGGGCAGGCCGTAGGTCTCGTGCCAGGCGCGGACAAGGTGGTCGGCCGAGGCCTTGGACGCCGAGTAGGGCGAGTTCGGCGCGTAGGGCGTGTCCTCGCGGAAGGCGCCCGTCTCGCCCAGCGAACCATAGACCTCGTCCGTCGAGACATGCAGAAAACGAAAGGCTTCCCGCTCCTCCTCTGACAACGTGGCGAGAAGCGCGCGGGAGGCTTCGAGGAGCTCGAAGGTTCCATTCACGTTGGTCCGGACGAAATCACCCGGGCCATCGATGGAACGGTCCACATGGCTTTCGGCCGCGAAGTTCACGATCGCCTGCGGACGATGTTCAGAGAACAGGGCGCGAACGGCGTCCCGGTCGGCGATGTCGCCGCGCACGAAGGAAACACGCTCGTCCGCGAAGAGGTCCTCGACGCTTTCGAGATGACCCGCATAGGTCAAGGCGTCGAAGATCACCAGCCGGTTCGGGGTGGTTGCATAGGCTTGGCGGACAAAGTTCGACCCGATGAAGCCGGCGCCGCCGGTCACGATCCAGGTACTCAACCGCGAAGCCCTCGGGAGAGACCGAACGCGCAAGCGGAGGGACAACAGCTCATTCGAAGGGGCATGACCGGACAGAGCTTAGCCGCCCGGGTGGGCTGACGCCCGGCCGGCCGGACCCCATGTTCAAAAAATTCACTAGACTGGCCGAGGTCCATCAGACGCGTCGAGCGACCCGAACGGAGACACCTATGAATCACCTCTTCCTCGCCCTTCTGGCCGCCCTTCCCGCGGACGTCTCGCAGTACAAGGAACCGCCCTCACCGATCCCGGCGATCCTGGACGCGGCCCCGTCCCCCAACGTCAGGCTCTCCCCGGATCAGAAATGGCTGCTGGTGATGGAGCGGCCGGCCCTGCCTCCGATCTCCGAGGTGGGCGCGCCGGAACTCCGGCTCGCGGGGATCCGGATCAACCCGAGAACGAACGGA
>CAZBTT010000801.1:0-1883 GCA_964494295.1 uncultured Acidobacteriota bacterium | reverse complement strand
GCCAACGAAGCCGTGTTCCTTGACCGCTTCATCAAGCTTCTTCAACCACGGCATGATGGTCGAGGGGTTCAGGCCCACGATCCCCTTGAACCGCTTCGGATGCGCCGCGACGGCTTCGGCGATCCGCTTCACCGGCTTCTCGAAGAAGATGTCGGAACCGACCGGCCCGCCCGTGGTCGCGACCATGAGGCCCTTCTCGATGCCGGCCGCGTCCATCCGACGGATCTCCTCGTCAAGCGAGACGCCTGCGGAGGTCTCGCCAAGGATATTGACGGCCTTCCAGAACTCGTTGAGCCGCGGCGTGTAGTTCGCGGTGAGGTCGGGAGTCCAGAGATTAACGACGATGTCGATGATCCGGCGGGTCAAGGCGATCTACTCTCCAGCTGCTTCAGCGCGGCGCAGGACGTCCAGCACGAACATTGTTCTAAGAATAGTACAACTTCGCCCGGCCGCTGCCGTATTCTTGCGGGGCGTTCCCCACCCCCGCTGTCCCCCGCTTCCCTCCTTCTCGAGGACCTCAATGCCCGGCCCCCTTCACGGTGTACGTATCCTGGAACTCACGAGCGTGGTCCTCGGGCCTTGGGCCTGCCAGATCCTGGGCGACCTCGGAGCTGACGTGATCAAGATCGAGCCTGCGGGGGGTGACAGCAACCGGCAGCTCGGCCCTCGCGCTCACGACGGTATGGCCGCGCTCTACCTGACCTGCAATCGCAATAAGCGAAGCCTTGTGCTTGACCTCAAGAATCCCGCGGGAAAGGAAGCGCTGCTCAAGCTCGCCGAGACCGCCGACGTGCTCGTTCACAACTATCGCCCGAAGTCGATGGAGCGCCTGGGGCTCGACTACGAAGCGATGAGGGCGCGCAACCCGAAAATCATCTTCTGCGGAACGTACGGATACTCCAGGAAGGGCCCGTATGCGGATCGGGCGGCGTACGACGACTCGATCCAGTCCGCCTCCGGGATCGCCATGCTCGCCACGAAGATGGGCGAAGAGCCGCGTTACCTTCCGACCATCATCGCGGACAAGACGACGGGCCTCGCCGTCGTCTACTCTGTGATGGCCGCCCTCTTTCACCGGGAACGGAGTGGGATCGGGCAGGAAATTGAGGTGCCGATGTACGAGACCCTCATTTCTTATGTGATGGCCGAACATCTCTTCGGCTACGCCTTCGATCCCCCGCGCGGAGAGATGGGCTACACCCGACTTCTTTCGAAGCACCGCCGGCCGTACAAGACGAAGGACGGCTACATCGCCATCTTGCCGTACCTGAATGATCACTGGAAGACGTTCTGCGAGGCGTCCGGACGGCCCGACCTCGTGACCGATCCGCGATTCGTGACCCTCGGGGAGCGGCTCAAGAACATCGATGCGGTCTATTCGGAGACGGGCGCCCTCGTGGCCATGAGGACAACCGCCGAGTGGTTCAAGGCGCTCGAGAAGACCAACGTTCCCGTGATGCTCGTGAACTCGCTCGAGGACCTCATAACCTACGAACACCTTCTGGCCACGGGATTCTGGAAGGAGATCGATCACCCCACCGAAGGGCGCCTCCGGCTCCCCGGCGTTCCCGTCACCTTCTCGGAGACTCCGGGCGACATAAGACGGCACCCTCCCCGCCTCGGTGAGCACAGCCTCGAGGTTCTGAGCGAGGCAGGCTACGAAGACGAGCACATTGCGTCGATGGTCGCTTCGGGAGCCACGGTCGACGGCCGGTGACGGGTTCTCCGCTTCAGGGCGCGGTGCGGCGGAACTCGTAGCCGAGGCCGTCCGCGGGACCGAAGGTCTGAACCCCCTTCGCGTCGTAGCCGCGGTCCAGGATTACGACCCGGTCGGCGGTGATCCGGATCGCCGAGGTCGTGTAGGCCGAACCCTGCCAGTCCGA
>CAZBTT010000800.1:0-1885 GCA_964494295.1 uncultured Acidobacteriota bacterium | reverse complement strand
TGCCTCGGCCCCATTTCGGAGTCCGCAGCCCGTCAGCGTCGGCGAAATCGAGGATCGACCGCTGGATTACTGTACGGAAGTTCATAATATCCACGTCGGGCTGGAAATCGAACTCCGCGGGCCGACAGGGGACACCACACCCATGTGCCCACGGTCCGAGCGACCAGTCACGGTCACGCTCACGAGGCCACTTGCCAATGACCCGAAGAGTATCTTGGCTGCCACGCGGATGGTGGTGGAATACGAATCGGCGCGGTTCAAGACCGTCGCCGCCTGGGTCGAAAAACAGCACGCCCTTCTTCTGGACGGCATGAAGGGCACGAACGCCCCGTGAAGGCATCGATCCCAGCATCTCGCTCGGCCGTCGTGTTCTACCCGCACCCGACTCAAAACTCGGATTCGTGATACCTGTTCTCCCCGCTCACTCAATGCCTGGGGGGAACCGTCCCGCAACTCCACGCACGCGACACGCAACCACACCGCGAACCACCCGCATGAGATCTCCGACGTGTGATCGAGATACGTTCGGCGCGTGTAATGGAAGGTGGGTCTGGTGACGGGCGGGTTGACCGCAACTTCGCACCGACCACCCCAACCCAGTCCGGCCACTTCGGCTCGGACCAGACCCAGATTCCGTTTTGGAGATTGAAAATGGCTTTTGAATCAATGCTCGCCCCTCGTCGTTCCTGCGAAGACGTGAAACGGTTCCTCGCCGGCTACGACACGTTCCGTGCCGAGAACCCACTCCCGGAGAACTGGACAGAGGACCGATCGGACCTCCTCACGGCAATAACCGATCCCGACCACGAACCAGTCCTCCGGTTCGAGCAGACCATGCAGAAGGGATCGGTTCGGGTCGAAGTCGACCTGTTCTCCCAGCGGTTCATCTCGCTCCGAGTACTCGACACCACGGGCAACCCTTCAGACAAGGAGCGGGTCGTTGACATCATGCGGATACTGCTCGGCGACCACACCGATGTGGGTGAGGTCACCTTTAACGACCAAGAGACAGGCTTCTTACCGCCGACCGAGTTCGACCCAACCGCACCCGACGACGAGCCCGAAGCATATTGCCGCGTTCCAGAGCGGCCGTGTTAACCGTGCCCGACAACCCGTCCAGACTTTTTCATCTCAGATAGAGCGAAGTGCTCATCCCTTGTAGTCATCCTTGTCCAGGTTCGGCGGGGGTTCGGGTCGCTCCCAGCCCCCATTCATCGCCGACCCAGGATGTCCCGAACCCGGAGATAGATTGATGCCACGAAAAACTACCAAACAGTCACAACCCGCTTCCGGAGACCCGCTCCGTGATCACCTGCAGAAGGTGTACACCTTGCGCCCGAGAGCCTCAAAGTACACCGGCCCAAGGCCGCCGTTCAACATCGCCGAGCAGGACGCTGGTGACACCTGGGAGTGGCGAATCTCGCTGGGCGTCCGCGACACCGATCCGCCGGTCCTGCCCCTGTCCATCTACGCCATCGCCTTGAACGACGAATTGGCCAGCTTCGTTCGGAGTCTGGGCGGAACGATCGGCATCAAGGATGATCGTGGTAGCTTGACCGCCACGCTATGTTCCTCTGATACCGCCACCCTCCGTCAACTCGCCGGGAAGATCCGGGCGGTCGCCACCGTGAAGTTGCGCTGGCTTCAAAGGAAGGTCGTCGACGCCTTGACGCGGCTCGCGGCGCGACGTAGCATCGGGTCGCACACCTCGCCGCCGCGCCGCAAGCGATGGTCGCATCGCCTGCGCCCGTTCCCCCTCAACCCCTGGAGGTTGGCATGCGCAAAGAAGTGAGCCTGCTGAACAAGGCCCTGGTCGGGGCCACCTACGTCATGATGGTCCTCGCCAACATCGTCACCCTGCTGCGCGGCAAGGACCTGCCCGACC
>CAZBTT010000799.1:0-1903 GCA_964494295.1 uncultured Acidobacteriota bacterium | reverse complement strand
CTCATCCCGTTGCCGAGGCCGCGCTCCGTGTTCTGGTCGCCCAGCCCCATGATGAAGGCGGTGCCCGTGGTCATGGTGAGGGTGGCGAAGAGACGGAAGCCCCAGCCCGGGTCCTCGACGATCTTGAAGTTCTGGGTGAGGGTGGTTCGCTCGAGCCAGATGGCGATGCCGAACGACTGGATGATCGCGAGGATGACGGTTCCGTAGCGCGTGTACTGGGTGATCTTGCGGCGACCGAGTTCACCCTCCTTGCTGATGCGCTCGAGGTACGGCCACACCACCGTCAACAGCTGCAGGATGATCGAGGCCGAGATGTACGGCATGATGCCGAGGGCGAAGATCGTGAAGTTCCCGAGGTTGCCCCCGGAGAACATGTCGACGAGGCCGAACATGTTGCTCTTGTTCTGCTCGAAGAACTCGACCAGCGACTTCGAGTTGATTCCCGGCGTCGGGATATGCGAGCCCAGGCGGTAGATCCCGAGCATGGAAAGCGTGAACAGCACGCGTTTCCTGAGATCAGGAACATCCCAAATGTTGCGGAGGCTTTGCAATATGTTCATCTGGCCTCGACCGTGCTTGTCTCTTGACTCGTTGTTCGGAAGATGATGGAAACGGCCTTAGGCCGCGGCCGGGGCGCCGATGAGCTCGGCTTTGCCGCCGGCTTTCTCGATCGCGTCCTTGGCCGACGCCGAGAAGCGGTGGGCCTTCACGGTGAGGGCCTTGGTGAGCTTGCCCTTTCCGAGAACCTTGACCGTTCCCGTCTCGTTCTTGCCGATGAAGCCCTTGGCATAGAAATCGTCGGGGCCGACGGTTGTGCCGGCGCGGAAGAGTTCGAGCTGCTGAAGGTTCAAGACGGCGTATTCGACCCGGAAGATATTGTTGAAGCCGCGCCGCGGGAGGCGGCGGAACAGCGGCATCTGGCCGCCTTCGAAGCCGGGCTTGCGCGCGAAGCCGCTGCGGCTCTTCTGGCCCTTTTCACCGCGGCCGGACGTCTTGCCGAGCCCGGAGCCGGGGCCCCGGCCGACGCGCTTGCGGTTCTTGGTGGAGCCCGGATTGGGGCGGAGATCGCTAAGACCGGTGGTCATGATCTGCTGTGGTTCCTTGATTCTTGCTTCTTGAGATTCGGGCTTAGACGAAGCGGACGAGGTGCGGGACCTTCTTCGCCATGCCGCGGTTCTCGACGGTATCCGCGCGCTCGACGACGTGGCGCATCCTCCGGAGCCCGAGGCCGCGCACGCAGGCGCGCTGTCCCTCGGTCGCCCCGATGATGCTGCCGTAGAGCTCGACCTTGAAGGTTCCGGTCGCTTTGGGTTTGCTGGTTTTCTTGGCCGTCATTGCTCTTTCCAGGGGCTTTTTCAGGGGGTTTCTCTTAGACCGCTTCGGGCGTGGCCGCCGCGGGGGCGGCGGGGGCCGCCGAAGGCGCCGTGACGACCGCACTCACATCAACCTTGCCCTTGGACTTGGCCTTCGGAGCCACCATGAACTCGGAGACGTCGCGACCGCGCAGACGGGCGACCGCCTGGGGATCCTTGAGCTGCTGCAGCGCGTCGATCGTGGCCTTGACCACGTTGTGCGCGGTGGAGCTGCCGAGGCTCTTGGTGAGAACGTTGTGAATGCCGACCGCCGAGATGACCGCCCGAACCGCGCCGCCGGCGATGACGCCGGTACCCGCCGAGGCGGGCTTCAAGAGGACGGAGCCCGAACCGTAACGTCCGGTGACGGTGTGCGGAATCGTGAGGCCTTCCTTCGTGATGTGCACGCGGATGACCTTCTTCTTCGCCGCCTCGATGCCCTTCTTGATGGCGGAGGGCACTTCGCGGGCGTTTCCGCTGCCGTAGCCGACATGGCCGGCGCCGTCGCCGGCGACCCCCAGGGCCGCGAAGGACATGTTTTTGCCGCCCTT
>CAZBTT010000798.1:0-1909 GCA_964494295.1 uncultured Acidobacteriota bacterium | reverse complement strand
CCAGGGTGTGGTCGCCGAGACGCTGAACCTCTCCGGCCTGAACGGCTATCGGACGGGCGGCACGATCCACATCGTCACGAACAACCAGATTGGCTTCACCACTCTGCCCGAAGACGCCCGCTCGTCGACCTACTGCACCGACGTGGCGAAGATGGTCGCGGCTCCGGTTTTCCACGTCAACGCCGACGACCCTGACGGCGTCATTCACGTGGCGCGGATGGCCTTCGAGTTCCAGAGGACGTTCAAACACGACGTGGTCATCGACCTCGTGGGCTTCCGGCGTTGGGGGCACAACGAGGGCGATGAGCCGTCGTACACCCAACCGACGATGTACGCGCGGATCAAGAATCACCCATCGACCGCCACCATCTACGGCGAGAAGCTCGTGAAAACGGGCGCTCTGTCCCGTGAAGATCTCGAGACCATCTGGGCGACGAAGCGCGCCATGATGCAGCAAACCGAAGGTGGAGCGGCGCCCGAAGCGAAGGCGCCTCCCGCCGAACCGCCGGCGGTCGACGCGGCGGCGATGTCGGGGCGGCTGCGCGCGACCCTGCAGGGTCTCACCCACATCCCCACGGGTTTCGAACCGCATCCCAAACTCCTGCCCTACCTCAAGAAACGAGCGGATTTGCTCGAAGGGCGGGGCAAGGGCGAAGTCGACTGGGCGACCGCGGAAGCCCTCGCTTTCGGCACGCTCCTGCTCGAGGGTGTCTCGGTGCGTCTGTCCGGCCAGGATGTCGGGCGCGGCACATTCTCGCAGCGGCACGCCATCCTCTACGATCATCGCGACGGGAAGGAGTTCGTTCCGCTTCAGCAACTCGCGGCCGGCGGCGCCCGCTTCGATGTCTACGACTCTCTGCTCTCCGAGTGCGCGGTGATGGGCTTCGAGTTCGGTTACTCGGCGGTTCATCCGCGGTCCCTCGTTCTGTGGGAGGCACAGTTCGGTGATTTCGTGAATGGCGCGCAGGTGATCGTCGATCAGTTCCTTGCCGCGACCGAGCAGAAATGGAATCAGCCGGTGGGTCTCACCCTGCTGTTGCCCCACGGCCACGAGGGCCAGGGCCCTGAGCACAGCTCGGGCCGGATCGAGCGCTTCCTCACCCTGTGCGCCGAGAACAACATGCGCGTGGCGTACCCATCAACGCCCGCGTCGTTCTTCCACCTTCTCCGCGCGCAGGGCCGCTCGGCGGTTCGCAAGCCGCTGATCGTCTTCACCCCGAAATCCCTCCTGCGCGCGCCGCACTGCGTGTCGACACTGGGCGAACTGTCCGACGGCCACTTCATGCCCGTCATCGGCGATACAAACGTCGACCCCGGCATGGTCCGTCGGGTCGTCATCACATCGGGCAAGCTCACCTACGACCTGCTCAAGGAACGCGAGGGCCGCGGCGCCCGCGATGTCGCGATTGTGCGCCTCGAGCGGTACTACCCGTTTCCCGCGGCCGAACTCACTGAGATCCTCCGCACCTTCCCGGTGACCGCCGAGGTCGTCTGGGCCCAGGAAGAGCCGGCGAACATGGGGCCATGGCGCTTCATCCGCGAACGTTTCCTCGATGGCGAGCTGTCCGGGTTCGAAGGGCGCTTGCCCAAGTACCTCGGCCGCGACGCGAGCGCCTCTCCCGCGCCCGGCTCGCACAAGGTCCACGCCCGCGAGCAGGAAGAGATCGTCGCGAAGGCGTTCAAGTCTTGAGCTGGGGGGCCGCAGATGGCGAACGGATGCGGTGCTCAGCCCCCCATGGCCCAAGGCCAGGCTTCGCGCGACCCCCGCGCGCCGGCGGGAGTGAATCCCGCCTTCGCTAGCTGCCGAAGACGATCCCCTGCGCGAGGGGCAGGTCCTTCGAGTAGTTGATCGTGTTGGTCTGCCGGCGCATGTAGGCCTTCCAGGCGTCCGAACCGGCCTCGCGGCCGC
>CAZBTT010000797.1:0-1913 GCA_964494295.1 uncultured Acidobacteriota bacterium | reverse complement strand
CAGGTCAGGGCGGATGCCAGGACCAGCACGAAAATAACTGCCGTACTCATGCCCATGGCGGTTTTCATGTTTTTGGATACGCCCAGGAACGGGCAGATGCCAAGAAATTTCGATAAGACAAAGTTATCGACCAGGATGGCACTGAACATGATGATCAGGATTTCTTTCATTTGTCCGACCCTCCTTTACCTTGTGTGGAACGGCTGTCGTCAAGCGCTTTCTCGCGGGCCTGGCGGGCTGCATGTCCGTCGCCTCGGGTCTGTACCGCTCACTTGCCGATCCCGCGCTGCGCGAGCTGGCGGCCGTATGCGCCGAGCGCCTTCACGACGGTGCCGTGCGCGAGGGCGAGGCGTTGTCGTGGCCGGTCGAGGAGGGACGTACCGCGCTCACGGGCTTCTCGCACGGCGCCGCGGGTATCGGCTGGGCCCTGCTGGAGGCGGCCGACGGGCTGGGTGAGAAGCAGTTCCGGGAGGACGGCTTTCTTCCGGGTCGCAAACTCGTCAACTAGTGTCGGCGACGCGGCCTGACCGTGGAGTTCCAACGCCCGCCGCATGCCGCTGTGATCGTCGTACGCGAGGTAATGCTCGGTGTACTCGTGAAAAGTGATCTCGAAACCGGCCTGCTCGGCAAGAACCACCCGAAACCCCTCGAAGTGCGCCCGTTCGCTGTCCACGAGCACGCCGTCGAAGTCGAAGATCACGCCTCGAAGCATGGCGAAGGCTACCAATCGAACTCCCAAATTGCGGCCCCACGCCTCGGGAGGTTAGAGTTCCTCCAGTTGAGAGTCGCAGCGATCATTCCGGCGCGGTTTGCCTCAACGAGGCTCCCGGGGAAACCTCTCTCCCTCATTCACGGCTGGCCCATGGTCCGCCACGTCTATGAGCGCACGAAAAGGGCGAAAACCGTCGATGAGGTTGTGGTCGCGACCGACGATCAGCGCGTGATGGACGCCGTTCAGTCCTTCGGCGGACGAGTCCTGATGACCTCCCCCTCCTGCCCCACCGGCACCGACCGCCTGGCCGAAGCCTCACGCCAGATCGCCGCGGACATCTACGTGAACGTCCAGGGCGACGAGCCCATGATCGACCCGGACACGATCGACATCGCGGTGAATGGCCTCAAGGCGGATCCCGATGCCGCGATCGCCACCCTCTCGCTGCCGTTGCGCCACCTTGACGAGATGATGTCGGATACGGTCGTGAAGGTGGTTACCGACGCCCGGGGACACGCCTTGTATTTCTCGCGCAGCCCGATCCCGCACGTCCGAACCATCGAACGCACGCTCGAGGCGGCGGCCCGCGCGGCCATCGCGGCCGGCGTGACCCGCAAACACGTCGGGCTCTACGTCTTCCGCCGCGAAGCGCTCGCGAACTTCGCGGCCTTGCCGGCCTCGCCCCTCGAGTCGCTCGAACAGCTAGAACAACTTCGCGCCCTCCATCACGGCATGACCATTCTGGTCGAGCGCGTGGAGGGAGAAGGCGCCGTCGCCGTCGACACGCCCGCCGATCTCGAGCGCGTGCGCACACTGATTTCCGCAGATTCCCTCATCACCGCCCACTAACGGAGCTACCCAAACGATGCCCAAGCCCACCAAGTACATCTTCGTCACCGGCGGCGTCGTCTCGTCCCTCGGCAAAGGCATCGCCGCGGCATCGATCGGCTGTCTGCTCGAAGGCCACGGCTTCCGGGTCGGCCTCATGAAGTGCGATCCGTACCTCAACGTCGACCCCGGGACCATGAGTCCCTACCAGCATGGCGAGGTCTTCGTCACCGAGGACGGCGGCGAAACCGACCTCGACCTCGGCCACTACGAACGCTTCACCCACGTCACCACGTCGCGCAAGTCCAACATCACCACCGGCCAGATCTACGAGTCGGTGATCACCAAGGAGCGCCGCGGCGACTACCTCGGC
>CAZBTT010000796.1:0-1923 GCA_964494295.1 uncultured Acidobacteriota bacterium | reverse complement strand
AGGGAGGCCGACCTCTTCTACGAATCCCTGCTTCCGACGAGCGTCACCCACGACGAGAGGAATGTCCTCCGACAAGGCTACGCGTCGCTTCTGTGGTCGAAGCAGTTCTACAACCTCAACGTGGCCGACTGGCTCGAGGGAGACCCGAGGCAGCCCACTCCGCCCGCGAAGCGGCTCACCGGCCGCAACTGGGATTGGGCGCATCTGGTGAACCACGACGTGATCTCGATGCCGGACAAGTGGGAATACCCCTGGTACGCGGCCTGGGATCTCGCCTTCCACATGATCCCCTTCGCGAGAATCGATCCCGGCTTCGCCCGCGACCAGCTCAATCTCTTCCTGAGCGGGAGGTTCATCCATCCCTCGGGCCAACTTCCCGCCTACGAGTTCGCGTTTGGCGACGTCAATCCTCCGGTGCACGCCTGGGCCTGCCTGCGCGTCTTCGAAATGAGTGGAAAGAAGGATCCGGTGGCGCGCGCCTTCCTGCGCGAGATCTTCGGCCCGCTCGTGAGGAATTTCCACTGGTGGCGTGGCCTGGAACACGGCACGAACAATCGGCTGCTCAAGGGGGGGTTCCTGGGGCTCGACAACATCTCAGCTTTCGAACGGGGGGTGACACCGCCTCTCGGGGGATTCCTCGAACAGGCCGACGGATCGGGATGGATGGCTTTCTTCGCCCTCACCATGCTGGAGGCGGCCGTGGAACTCGGCCAGGATGATCCTTCGGCCTACGATGACGCCGCCTGCGAATTTTTCCAGCAGTTCGCGGATACGATCGAGACTGTGAACCAGCCGGAGGGCCGCGGTGTCTGGGACGAGGAATGGGGGTTCTATTTCGACCATGTGAACGTCGATGGCCACCGCACCCCGCTGCGGATCTGGTCGATGGTGGGGCTGATCCCCTTCTTCGCGGTCCTGCCTCTCGAACGACGCGCCCTCGAACATCTCCCCAGACTCCAGGCCATGGTCGATGCGTACCTGAAGGCGAGGCCGCACATCGATTTTCCGCACGACCGCCGCGCCTCGGATCGACGGGACCGGGCCATCCTGGCTCTGCCCTCCCGCGAACAACTGCTTCGCGTCCTCACTCACCTGCTCGACGAGAAGTCGCTGCTCGCACCCACGGGCATCAGGTCGCTCTCGAAGCGGCACCAGATCGAGCCGTTCATCCTGCGCACGCCGTTGGGCGAGTACCGGGTTGAATATGCGCCGGACGATTCGAGGACCCAAGCCTTCGGGATCAACTCCAACTGGCGCGGCCCGGTGTGGTTCCCGCTCAACTACCTGCTCGTGGAAGCGCTGCGCCGCTACCATGATTTTTATGGCGACACCGTGCGCGTCGAATGTCCCACCGGCTCGGGCGCCTTCATGAACCTCCAGGAGGCGGCGATCGAGATCGAACACCGTCTCGCCTCCACATTCCTGGCCGACCCGCGCGGGCGGCGACCGTGCCACGGCGACAATCCGCGCTACCGCACCGACCCGCATTTCAAGGATCTCGTCCTCTTCTACGAATATTTCTCCGGCGACACCGGACGCGGGTTCGGCGCGTCGCATCAGACCGGGTGGACGACACTGGCGTTACGCTGTATCGAAGATGTGGCGACGCGAAGGGGGATCACGAAACCATGACACGAACGACGCTCGAATGGCTCGAGGCCGACGGCCTCGGCGGTTTCGCTTCGCACACAAGAGACAACACCCGGACACGCCGCTACCACGCCCTTCTCCTGGTCGCGAAGAAGCCGCCGGCGGAGCGTCGGGTGCTGGTGAACGGCGTCGATGTCGTCCTCGATATGAACGGCGAGAGACTGGCGCTCACGTCGCAGACCTACAAGCCGACGGTCGAGGGTGAGGTCCCGATCGTCCGTCACGAGGGCCGCCCGGTCGGCGGTGGAGGTGCCGAGCACACGGGTGATCCCG
>CAZBTT010000795.1:0-1924 GCA_964494295.1 uncultured Acidobacteriota bacterium | reverse complement strand
GGCTCCAACCTTCAACGCCATCGGCATCACCGTGACCGACATGGCGCGCACCCTTGCCTTCTATCGACTGCTCGGACTGGAGTTTCCCCCGTCCGACGACGCTGAGGGACACGTCGAATGCGAAGGCCCCGGAGGGGTGCGGATCATGTTCGACACCGTCTCCGTCGTCCACAGTTTCAACCCCGACTGGACGCCTCCGGTGGGCGGCCCGGCGATGAGCCTCGCCTTCCAGTGCGCGGACCCCGGGGCGGTGGACGCGACCGTCGCCCAGATCGTGCAGGCCGGCTTCGACATCCACAAGGAACCGTGGGACGCGTTCTGGGGCCAGCGCTACGCCACCGTCCTCGATCCCGACGGCAACCACGTCGACCTCTTCGCCTGGATCTGACCCGGACCTGGGATCTGACCCGGACCTGGGGACGGTTCCAGGTTCGGTTCAGCAGGTGGTCGGAACAGAACCTGGGGACGGTTCCTGGTTCGATTCAGAATGAAGGCCCAAGGCTGAATTCCGTTCGATCCTGCACTCAGTGGACCGGATTCGGAACCGTCCCCAATCCGCGCCAGGAGCCAGCCTGAACCGAACCTTGGAACCGTCCCCAGGTTTGGGTCAGGTGCCGAACGGGCCGGCGTCCTTGCCCTTGTCGTCCTCGTCGTCATCGTCGTCGTTGAAGCGCGGGTCGTTGTCCCACTCCTCGTTGCGGGCGGCCACTTTCTCGAGGGCGTGAGCGGCCTCTGCGGGAGTGGCGTACGGTCCCAGACGTGACTCGCTCCTGCACGCCTCGTACGGCTCCACCATGTGGTGGTCGAGACAGTAGTACCACTCACCCTGCGCCATTTTCCCGCCTCCGATCGCCTGAACCCAGCCCACTATGATCGCCCCCGTGACCGCGATCAAGCCCTTTCCGGTATCCCCCCTGCGCCCGGTGCCCGACCATATCGAGCGTCCGCACTACGTCGGTCGCCCGCAGCCCGAACGCTATGACGGCTCGGACGTCCAGACGCCCGAGACGATCGCGAAGATGCGGGAGGCCGGGCGGATCGCCGCCCGAGCCATGCGCGCCGGCGCGGCCGTCATCGCCCCCGGCGTGACCACGGACGAGATCGACCGGGTCGTGCACGACTACATCGTCGCCAACGACGCCTACCCCTCCACGCTCGGCTATCGCGGCTTCCCGAAGTCGTGCTGCACGTCGGTCAACGAGGTGATCTGCCACGGCATCCCGGACGCCCGTCCGCTGGCCGACGGCGACATCGTCAAGATCGACGTCACCGCATTCAAGGACGGCGTGCACGGCGACAACTGCGCCACCTTCTTCTGCGGCGAGGTGGACGAGGCTTCGCGACTGCTCACCGAGCGCACTGAGGAGGCCATGAACCGCGCCATCCGCGCCGTCCGGCCCGGACGCCAGGTGAACGTGATCGGCCGGGTCATCGAGTCATACGCCCGCAGGTTCGGCTACGGCGTGATCCGTGACTACACCGGCCACGGGGTGCACAGCGCGTTCCATTCCGGCCTGGTGATTCCGCACTATGACGAGCCGCTGGTCGACCGGGTGCTGGAGGTGGGGATGACCTTCACGATCGAACCCATGCTGGCCCTCGGCGACCAGCGCTCCCACCTGTGGGACGACACCTGGACGGTGGTCACCAATGACCGCAGCCGGGTCGCCCAATTCGAGCAGACACTGGTGGTCACCCCGCAGGGTGCCGAGGTCCTGACCGTCCCCTGAGAGCGGTTTGAGACGAATTTGTTCACTAGCTGGAGAATTCGCCTCCCAGGTTCGGGAAAGCGCTTCCATGCCGCTAGCGTTGTCCCCAGCCGCTGGCCTCCGCTCCCCCTCGCAAGACATCCGGAGTGCCCGGTCAGGCCCCGCCAGGCCTCCAACCCCCCGGTATGTCTGGCTGGGCCGTCCTCAACTCCCCG
>CAZBTT010000794.1:0-1940 GCA_964494295.1 uncultured Acidobacteriota bacterium | reverse complement strand
CGCGTTCGCGCAGGCGGGAGATGGCCACGTCGACATCCAGGTCGATGAGGATGGGGAGGTCGGGCGTCAGCCCGCAGGGCCGCTGGAACAAGGCGGGAACCAGGTCCCCAACACCACGGCCGATAGCCTGGTAGGCGACCGACGAATCCTGATACCGGTCGGAGATCACGATGCGCCCCGCCGCGATGGCCGGCCGAACCACCTCGTGCAGGTGTTGGGCTCGGTCGGCCTGAAACAGCAACGCTTCCACTTCGGGAGTGGGCGTCGTCGCGGCGTCGAGGAGAATCTCGCGGACCCTCCGCCCAAGCGGCGTGCCGCCTGGCTCGCGGGTCAGCAAGGCCCGCTGACCAAGCGCCCGCGCAAGCTCCTGAGCCTGCGTGCTTTTGCCGCTCGCCTCTATCCCCTCGAACGTTATGAACAGCCCCTGCTCCATTTTTTCTTTCTCGCCCCTCGGTCTTCGGGGAGTTTACGTTTAGGTTCCGCCCGTGCGAATTCTGATCACCGGCGCGGGCGGACTGCTGGGCGGCCGGCTGTGCGAACGTCTCTCGCGCGACCACGACGTCACGGGAGTTGTGCGACGACACGACGCCCCGGATGGAATCCGAAGCCACACCGCCGATCTCACGGATGAGGCTGCGGTGGCCGAGTTACTTCGCCTCGAACGACCCGACGCGGTCATCCACGCAGCCGCACTCGCCGACGCGGAAGTGTGCGAGAGGGAGCCCGGCCGGGCCCGGCGCGACAACGTCGTGGCCACGACCCTGTTGGCTTCGGCCTGCGAGCGGACCAGCGTCCGGTTCATCGCGATCTCGACCGATCTCGTCTTCGACGGAACGCGAGCCCTCTCGGACGAAACCATCACGCCGGCCCCACGCATGCAGTACGGCCGCTCGAAACTCGAAGCCGAGGCCGCGGCCAAAGCGGCTTGTCCGGACGCTGTGATCCTCCGGATCGGCCTCGTCTGCGGTCGTGGCCACGGCCCCCGGCGAACCGCATCCGAAGGGCTCGCCTTTCGCCTGCACCGCGGTGAACCCGTCACCCTCTACGAAGATGAGTGGCGAACGCCGGTGGGATCGGACTCGGTGGCGGAGGCGGTGAGTGCGGTTCTGAAGCGCCGGAACGTGAAGGGGATCTTCCACATCGCGGGCGCCGAAAGACTCACCCGCGTTCAACTCGGCGAAAGAGTGGCCGCGGTTCTCGGCCTCGACGCCTCGCTGATCCGTCGCGCGCCCCAGCGCTCGCACCAGGGGGCTCCGCGGCCGGCCGACGTTTCGCTCGATATCTCAAGCGCCCGGTCTGAACTCGGCTGGAGTCCCGGATCCCTCGACGACGCGATCCGGGAGGGCCGGTCCGAGCGAACTACTTCTGCGGCCCCTTGAACGTGAGCGCCAGGCGGCACAACATCAGCTCGTCGCCGTCCTTGATCGGATGCAGAACGTTGTTCTCGAGCTTCTCGCCCGCCACGAAGGTTCCGTTCATCGTGCCGATCTCCTCGGCCATGAAGAAAGCGCCGTTCTTGATGACCAGACGCGCGTGGCGCCTCGAGATATTGCGCGCCTGATCCTCGTTGGTGAGGTCGACGTCGGGTGCGGTGCCCGTGACCGAATCGAAACGTCCGAGCAGCACTTCGTTCTTGTAAACCGGGAACACGTTTCCCGAAGCCTTGGAGACAAAGTACGCGAGGGCCTCGGAGGGCGGGGGCTGGGGAATCGGGACCGACGGCAGGGAGATCGACGTGTTGGTGGGCAGTCCCCCCGGTGACTCGGCGACCTGCTTCCCGAGCGTCTCGATCTGCTTCACCATCTCGCGCAACCGGATCGAGTACTTCCTGAGCATGCGGAAGGCGATTTCGGGGTTCGACTTGATCATGTCGCCGAAGGTGTCTCCGGAGATCACGATCAGATCGCCCGCCTCGGCCATTTCGACCGCGCGGAGGGCGT
>CAZBTT010000793.1:0-1944 GCA_964494295.1 uncultured Acidobacteriota bacterium | reverse complement strand
TCTTGAGACCCTTCGTGATGGCGATCGGCGCGGTGTCATAAGCGCCCGACGAGAGAACGATGACTTCCCCATCGATTGCCACCTGGGTGATGGCGCCCGCGAGGTTGCGGCAAGGGGTGGTCTGGTTCGCGCAGTCGCCGGCGTCGCTTCCGGTGGGTGAGACGAAGACGCGGGCGGGAGGGGCAACATCGTCGTTGACGATCTTCCCAACGCCAACAGCATCAAGGATCGACGCATTGACGGAACTCGAGAGGGCTACCTCGAAGGTCTCCTCGGGCTCGAAGAGCGTTTCCCCGATGATCGGAACCGCGAAGGTGCGGGTCGTGGTCCCCGGGGCGAACGTAAGCGTCGTCGGCCCGGTGGCAGTGTAGTCGGCTCCCGCGGTCGCGGTTACGTTCGCCGTGGCAGCGGCCACAGTGATGCTGAGTGCACTCGATGCGGAAAGCGATACCGTGAAAACGGCGTTGGTGATCCCGGCGTTGCCCTCCACGATGTTGACGTCGTTGATCGAGATCTGAGGACCAGGGTCGTCGTTCACGATGGAACCGACCGCCGTGCCGTCCAGAATGGAGGCGTTCACCGCGCCGGACAGGGTGGCCTGGAATGTCTCCGTGGATTCCGCCGTGGTGTCGCCCAGTACCGGCACGGAGAAGTTCTGCGCCACCACACCCGGCGCGAACGTCAGGAGGGTCGGGCCGGTAGCCGTGTAGTCGCTTCCGGCCGTGGCGGTGAGATTCGAGGTGACCGCGGACACGGTGACCGTCCGCCCGCTTGGCGCGGAGAGAGACACGACGAAGACGGCATTGGTCGCACCCGAATTGCCTTCATTCAGCGACACGTCGGCAATGGAGAGCGTAGGGACGGGATCATCATTGGTGATCTGACCGACGCCCACGGCGTCGGCGATGGTCGCATTCACGGCGCCACTGAGCGTCAGGCTGAACGTCTCGTCCGCCTCATTCAAGGCTTCGCCATTTACGGGAACACCCAATGGCATTGCCGTGACGCCAGGGGCGAAGCTGACCACCGTTGGAGCGAGGGCGACGTAGTCGGAGCCTGCAGTGGCCGAACCGTCCGACGTGGCCACGGTGACCGAAACGGGCTGGCCGCTCGCTGCCGACAAGGAGATTGTGAAGGTTGCGGTCACCAAGCCCGAAGCGCCCTCGAGAACCGAAACGTCATTGACCGCAAGGGTCGGCATCGGATCGTCGTTTGTGATGGTTCCAAGCCCCACGCCATCGAATAGCGTGGCGTTCGACGCGTTGCTCAACGCGACGCTAAACGTCTCGTCGGGCTCATGCAGAAGATCGGCGCTCACGACGATCGCGAGCGTCTTCGTCGTTTCGCCCGGGGCGAAGGCAATGGGCGTCTGCCCCATGGCGACGTAATCGGATCCCGCGCTGGCCGTGCCGTTCGAGGTCGCGGCGTTGACCGTGACGCTATCGGAGCTGGGGTTCGACAGGGTGAGCGCAAAGGTCGCATTCACGGTTCCCGTGTTTCCTTCGACCACGGTCACATCACTGATGGAAATAGAGGGCACCGGGTCATCGTTCGTGATGGTAGCGGTTCCGCTGCCGTCCGCGATCGCCGCGCCAACCGGGTTTGAGAGCGTCATCGTGAAGGTCTCATTTCCCTCGTGGATAAGGTCTCCGTTCACGGGCACGCTGAGCACGGCCGTGGTCTGGCCGGCCGGAATCGTCACGTTAACGGGCCCGCTGGCAAGGTAGTCGGATCCCGCCAAGGCGGTTCCGTTCGACGTAATTGCAGATACCGTGACGGGCTGGCCGATTGGCGTCGATAGCGAAACAGTAAAGGTTGCGTTCACCGTTCCCGTATTGCCCTCAAGGACCGTGACGTCATCGATCGAGAGTGTCGCGCCGCCCGGGGCGGGTAATAAGACGGCGTCGCCACTGCCCCCCGTCCCCCGCAGGTTCCCCCGCACGC
>CAZBTT010000792.1:0-1955 GCA_964494295.1 uncultured Acidobacteriota bacterium | reverse complement strand
CGGTCCGGCCAGTTTTCCTTTCGTCAAAAGGCCGCGGAGCATGGACATCGCATCAACCCATCATGCCGGCGACGTGCTGGAACCAAGCGACCAGAGGGCCGGGCAAATAAATGCCTGCGATGAAAACCAGCGCGAGATGCGCGAAGAGCGGCACATAAGACGCCTTCACCGGCGCGTTGGCGCCGCGCGGCTCGCCGAAAGCAAGGCCGTTGAGCCTTAAGAACAGCGCGCCCACGCCGAGCAGCAACGTTCCCTTGGCCGCCCAGTCACGTGACGAGCCCGAGCCGTACTCCTTGCCCGCGAAGATCACCAGGGGAATGCTGGACTCCTTGTATCTCATGGCCGCGTCGTAGATCGACATCTTCTCGGACCCGGGCAGGACCACCGTGACCCCGCCTTCGACGCCCGGCACCATCAGGTTCTTGAGGCGGATGTTCGCGAAGGTCCCGCGCACCATCACGCGGTCGTTTCCGCGCCGCGCGCCGTAAGAGTTGAAGTCCTTCTTCTCGACACCGCGCGCCTTCAGGAAGTCGCCCGCCGGCGAAGCGGCCGCGATGTCGCCCGCAGGCGAGATGTGGTCGGTGGTGATCGAGTCGCCGAAGATCGCGAGCACCCGCGCCCCTTCGATGCCCTTGAGCGGCGCGGGCTGCATCGACAGGCCCTGGAAGAAGGGTGGCTCCTGGATGTAGGTCGAGGGCTCCTTGAAGTCGAACAGAGCGCCTTCCGCCACGGAGATCGCGTTCCAGTCGGGATTGCCGCCGAAGACATCCGCGTAGCTCTTCGTGAAGAGTTCGCCGGTGACCGAGGCCTCAGCGTCCGCCACTTCCTTCATGGTGGGCCAGATGTCCTTGAGCATCACCGGCGCGCCCGACTTGTCGTGGCCGATGGGCTCGGTCGCGAAGTCGATGTCGGTGGTGCCGGCGAGGGCGTAAGCGACGACGAGCGGAGGCGACGCGAGGTAGTTCGCCTTCACGTCGGGATTCACGCGACCCTCGAAGTTGCGGTTTCCGGAAAGCACCGCCGAAGCCACGAGCTTGCCTTCGCTTACCGCCTTCGACACCGCGGGCGGAAGAGGACCCGAGTTACCGATGCATGTGGTGCAACCGTAGCCGACGACATTGAATCCGATCTTCTCCATGTCGCCGAGGAGACCCGACTTCATCAGGTACTCCGTCACGACCTTGGAGCCGGGAGCGAGCGACGTCTTGACGTAGGGCTTCACGGTGAGATCCTTCGCCACCGCCTTCTTGGCGACGAGACCAGCCCCGAGCATCACCGAGGGATTCGACGTGTTGGTGCAGCTCGTGATGGCCGCGATGGTGACGGCGCCGTGGGTGAGCGTGCTGTGGATCCCCTTCATGTCGACGGTTGCCGTGCGCGTGAGGTCGTCCGGGCCCAGGCCGAAACCGCGATCCTTCACCGGGGCCACCAGGGAATTCCGGAACGACTCCTTCATCGACTTGAGCGCAACGCGATCCTGCGGACGCTTCGGTCCGGCCAGAGAGGGCTCGACGGTCGAAAGATCCAGCTCGATGGTGTCCGTGAACACCGGCTCGGCGGAGTCCTTCGTGCGGAAGAGGCCCTGCTCCTTCATGTAGCGCTCGACGAGGTCGACTTCCTCCGCAGTGCGACCGGTGTTGCGCAGGTAGCGCAGCGTCTCATCGTCGATCGGGAAGAAGCCGCAGGTGGCGCCGTACTCGGGCGCCATGTTCGCGATGGTGGCGCGGTCGGCGAGAGGCATGCCGTCAAGGCCAGGGCCGTAGAACTCGACGAACTTCTCGACCACACCCTTCCTGCGCAGGGCCTGGGTCACGGTGAGAACCATGTCGGTGGCGGTGACGCCTTCGCTCAATCGGCCGACAAGCTTCATGCCCACGACCTGCGGCGTCACCATGTAGAGCGGCTGGCCGAGCATCGCGGCTTCGGCCTCGATACCGCCGACGCCCCAGCCGAGG
>CAZBTT010000791.1:0-1959 GCA_964494295.1 uncultured Acidobacteriota bacterium | reverse complement strand
GACGCGCCTTTATGCGGTCCGCGCGGGGCGCATCCGCGTATTCGGCCACGATGTTCCAGTACGTGGTGGTGGGCGATGGAATCAGAACAAAGGCAAGGGCGGCGAGCTTCATCCTTGACGGCGTACTGTAACAGGGGCATTCTGCGGGTCGTGGACACGTTCATCGGCGTCTTTCGGTGCTTTCTACCGGCGCGTTACTGGCAGGAAATGCGGAGCGGCGCCCTCATTTCGATCTTCCTGACCCTCGCGGGCGGCGTCTATGTCGGCCTGCGCGGCCTTCTCGCATACGCAGGCCGGGCCAGCGATGAGGCGGCGAGAATCATGCTGCAAGGGGGCGTGTCGGGAGCGGCGGGCGGAGATCAGAACGCGCAGATGATCGCGGCCATGCAGAGCCCCCTGCTCGCGGCCCTGGCTTTCTTTCTCTTCACACCCACCGGCTGGCTCGCGGACTACCTGGTTCTCTCCGCGATCTTCCGGGGCATCACCCTGGCCGTTGACAACCCCTGGGGCGATCCCATCCTCGAAGGCATCGATCATGTGGCGCGGGACAAGAGCGCCGAGATCAAAGCGAGACAGGAAGCCGACGCGAGGGAGAAGGCGGAAGGTCCGGAGGTTCCGGATCGCGTTCTGGAATGCCGCAAGTTCGCGGGTAAAGAGGCCGACTACGTGGTCGTGGCCAGCCGCCGCAAGCCGGGCTGGACGCTCGCGACCACGGTGATCGCGGACTCCGTGCGGCTGCGGATCGGCGATCCTCGGGAGATGACCATCGAGGGATGGCTTCGCGTCTGCTATCCGCTCAAGATCATTCGCGACATCCAGGTCGACCGGCGCATCGTCCACTACCAGTGGCCGAAGGACATGCCTCCGATTCCCGGACTCGACACGGACTCAGGCGTCTGGAGCCCCCCGAAGCCCGCACCGGAAGAGTAAGGGCCTGGTCTACTGACCCGGTCCGGCCGGAACGAACTCCAGCCGGAGGAGGCGGGGCCCGGCGGCCACGGCTTTCTCGCACTGGAGTTCGATGGGGTTGTCTCCGCGGAAGAGCCGGTCCGGCGCGATGTCGAGGGTTACCGCCACGGCCTGAGGCCCGATCAGGGCCTCGCCCACCTTGCGGCCTCCAGCCACGAACGTGATCCAGACCGACTCCCTTGCGTCCATGGTGGCGGTGACCCGGACTCTTCGGGGGGTCAGCACGGGCAGGACGATGGCGGCGCGGGTCTCCCGCATCCGGATGTCATGAATGCCGTAGTGAGCGAGTGGTCCGAAACCGCTGCGGAGGAAGAAGCGCAGCTTCGACAGTTCGTTCGGCGGCGACACCCCCCACGCGAACTTTCGGTCGGCCGGATCGAACACCACGGTCTCGCCGCGATCGAGCTTCCGCGCGGTCTTGAGAGTTTCCCGCACGAAGCCGAGCACGTAGGGTCCATCTCTCGACGTGGAGAGATCGACCCGCGAGTACCGATCGAGAAGGAGGGGGGCGAGGGCAAGAACGATGACGCAGACCACCATAACGGGGCGCGGGAGTTTCCCCGCCCGGGAAGGCATGAGCGTGCCCGCGTGAGCAGGGTCGAGACGGACCGCGAGGGCCGCTGCGAAGGGGAGGACGTAGATCAACAGACGCGGAACGTCGGCCTTGAAGAAGCTCGTGGCCGCACCCTCGCCGGTGTAGGCCGCGGCGAACAGGGGCAGAGCCAGAAGGGGAAGAAGCGTGAGGGTGTGTTGTTTCAGGTAGTCACGCGCTTCGGGCCGAGTGAGGGCGAGGAGTGCGGCTATGGCCAGTCCGCCCAGCAGGAAGTCAAAGGCGAAGGCCGGAATGCCGGCGAGGATTGACCCGACCGCACCGAGGTAGTCGGCGGGCGCCCGCGGCCCTTCAGGTTGGGGGGCCCAGAGAAAACGCATGGCCAGACCGACCCACGCGGCCGGCGCCGCGACCCGGGCCGTCGTCGCGCTCGCCTCCTT
>CAZBTT010000790.1:0-1961 GCA_964494295.1 uncultured Acidobacteriota bacterium | reverse complement strand
CCATTCGCGCCGCCCTGCGCCAGGATCCCGACGTCATCCTGGTCGGCGAGATGCGCGATTACGAAACCATCCAGACCGCGGTCACCGCGGCCGAGACCGGCCACCTCGTCCTCCCCTCGCCCCACACTCCCGACGCCACCGAGACCATCAACCGCATCGTGTCGGTCTGTCCTCCCCACCAGCAGAAGCAGATCCGCCGCCAGCTCGCCTCGGTTCTCCGCGCCGTGGTTTCGCTTCGCCTGGTCCCACGCGCCGACGGCCAGACCCGCGTGCCCGCGGTCGAAGTCATGGTCTCCACACCCTTCATCCGCGACTGCATCGTGAACGAAGAGAAGACCCGACTCATCCAGGGCGCCATCGCCCAGGGCACCACCGAAGGCATGCAGACCTTCGACCAGGCCCTGTTCGACCTCTGCCAGAAGGGCCTCATCACACGGGAAGAAGCGGCGCGGCGCTGTACCAATCCCGACGAGTTCCGCATGATGCTCTCCGGCGTCGACACCGGCAGCCGGAGCGGCGGCATGGGCTCGATGCCTGACCTTGAGTAGCGAACAAGAGACCGACGACACCGACCTCAAGGCGCAAAGCCGCAACGCGTTCGCTCTGATCCTGGCCAAGCTGGGCCGGCGCGACCACACCGAGAAGGAACTCGAGCGGGCCCTCGGCCGAAAAGGCTTCTCGGAAGAGGCTACCGCCGCCGCCCTTCGCCGCGCCAAACGCGAGGGCCTCGTGAACGATGAGCGCCTCGCGGGGACGATCGCCCGGATCAACGCACGGTCGGGAAAACGCGGGCCGCTGCGCGTGGTCGCGACGCTCCGACAAAAAGGCATCCCGAAGGAAGCCGCTCAAGCCGCGGCAAAAGAAGCGTTTGCGGGCTCCGAAGAAGGCGAGACGAATCTCGTCCGGTTCGCCACCCGGCTCCTCGCGAGGGCGAAAGGCGACACGATCCGAGAGAAGCGGGTTCGGGTGGTGAGGTCTTTGATGGGACGCGGTTTCGGGCTTTCACAGGCCAAGGCAGCCCTCCGCCTCGCGGAAAACGCCCTTATCGAAGAAAATACGCGGCATGACGCAGACGAGTAGCCTGACCGCCGACGAGATTCGTGCGTCTTTCCTCAAGTTCTTCCAGGAAAGGCAGCACGAAGTCGTGCGCAGTTCCCCGCTCATTCCCCAGAACGACCCCACTCTCCTCTTCGCCAACGCGGGGATGAACCAGTTCAAGGACGTCTTTCTGGGCCGGGAAACCAGGAGCTACAAGCGGGCCGCCACGTCCCAGAAGTGCGTCCGCGCCGGGGGCAAACACAACGACCTCGAGAATGTCGGACTCACCGCGCGGCACCACACGTTCTTCGAGATGCTCGGGAACTTCTCGTTCGGCGACTACTTCAAGAAGGACGCGATCGCCTACGCGTGGGAGTTCCTCACCGGCACGATGGGGCTCGACAAAGACCGCTTCACCGCAACCATTTTCAAGGGCGAGGACGGCGTGCCCCGCGACACCGAAGCCTTCGACCACTGGCGCGCGTACCTGCCCGCCGAGCGAATTCTCGAACTCGGCAAGAAAGACAACTTCTGGGCCATGGGCGACACCGGGCCCTGCGGTCCCTGCTCGGAACTGCACTTCTATCAGGGCGATACTCTCCCCTGCGCTGAGGTTGCCGAGGGACGCGCGTGTCTCGGCGTCGCGTGCGAGTGCGACCGATACCTCGAGATCTGGAATCTCGTGTTCATGCAGTTCAACCGCGACGTGAGCGGCACGCTCACTCCCCTGCCCGCGGCCTGCGTCGACACCGGGATGGGTCTCGAGCGCGTCACCGCGGTGGTCCAAGGCAAGCTCAACAACTACGACACCGACCTCTTCGCGCCGCTCATCGAAGCCACTGCGAAACTCGCGGGTCGGAAGGATGGAACGACTCCGGCCAACGACATCCACCACCCAAAACTGACAGCTGCCCTGCCGTTGC
>CAZBTT010000789.1:0-1966 GCA_964494295.1 uncultured Acidobacteriota bacterium | reverse complement strand
CCGCGTCCCCGCCAGCGCCAGGGATCTGGCGGGGTTCGACTCCATGGTGGGCGAACCACCCGAGTGGAGCACAGCCGCGCGATGCGCCTGTTCCGCGCGGTCGAAATCACCGAGCCTGTCGCAGGCCAGACCCAGGGCCCAGTGAGCGATCGCGAATTCAGGCTCCAGTTCGAGCGACCGCAGCAGCGGGTCGAGATCGGGCTGATACTGCTGCGAGAGGTAGAGGTGAAACCCGGAGCCCACCACGGTCTTGGGCGAGACCGGATCGATCGCGGTGGCTTCGCGCGCGGCGGCAAGAGCCTCGAGGCCCTCGCCTCGCAGGCCATGGAAGAGCGCCGACCAGAGATGAGGTTCGACGCGAGCGGGGGCGATCGCGCGCGCGCGGGCGAGAGCCTTTTCCGCGGTCTTGAAGTCGAAGCGATCGAAGAGCGAGGAAAAGGCGAGCGAGGCCTGCGCTTCCGCCGATTCGAGGGCGCACGAAGCCGCCTGTTCGCCGTGCTCGCGGGCGATCCGGAACACGGCGCGGTCCGTCTCGAAACCGAAGAGCCCCTGCATGAGACGGGTGTCGCACAGCCCGGAGTGGGCCTCGCCCGAGTCCGCACGGGCGGCGAGAGCTCTTTCGAAGGCGTCGCCGGCGCGCTCGAGGGAGTCCTTGGTGAACTTGTTCCACAAGTAGCGTCCGCGGAGGACCGCCTCGCGACTCGCCCGGTCGAAAGCACTTTCAGCCGCGGCCGGATTTTCAGAAACCAGCCGATAACCGCGCTTGGGGACGGTCTCGATCAAAGCAGTCGCGCCGAGCGTTTTTCTCAGCAGGGCCACGTGCACGCTCAGGTTCGCCTCCTCGACGATGCTGTCGGGCCAGACCGCCTTCATCAGCTCGTCCTTGGTCGCCACCTCGCCGCGCCGCTCGAGCAGGGCAAGCAGGACCTCCACCGTCTTCATGGGAATCCGGACAATTTCGTCCTCGCGCATGAGCAGGAGGGTGCGGGTGTCGAGCGCGAAGGGACCGATGTCGTGGCGGCTCATCGAAGGGAACACGATTATGAAGGCTTTGGGATTCTTTTGGGTTTATTCACGGTTTAGTTGAGGACCCAGCAGTTCCCCTTTGTCTAGCGTCTCCTCAGTCGATCAATAGACAAAGGGAGAAACCATGAGTTCCGAAAGCACCGTCATCATCACGCCACCCCCCGCACTCTCGCAGCGCGATCTTCGGAGTTTCAGCGCCACCTTCGAGAAGAAGCTTTTGATCGCCCTGGCGAAGCGATTGCCGGCCTGGATCGGCCCCGACCATCTGACCGTCCTCGGCGCCGTCGCTATGGCGGGCGCTGGTCTCTGCTACCGGCTGGTCGCGGTCTCACCCCTGGCGTTCCTGGGCGTCAACCTGTTCCTCTTCCTCAACTGGTTCGGAGACAGCCTCGACGGGACTCTGGCCCGGGTTCGGGAGAAGCAGCGTCCCCGCTACGGTTTCTACGTGGACCACCTCGTCGATGCGTTTGGCGCCATCTTCCTGATCGGGGGACTCGCCTCGTCAGGTCTGGTGGCGCCTTTGGCGGCCTTGTCTCTTCTGATCGCGTATCTGCTGCTCCAGATCCACATCGCCCTCAAGGCTCACACCACGCGGGTGTTTCAGATCGCCTTCGGCGGCATTGGCGGGACCGAGACGCGGATCCTTCTCGGCATCTTGAATCTCGGGCTGTTCGCGTGGCCCGCCCTGCTCCCGGTTCTCAAACCGATGGTGTGGCTCGGGGTTGTGGCCCTGGTCGCCCTGGTCGTGGCGGACGGTGTGGCCACCGGCCGCGCTCTCGACCGGGAGGAACGGACTTATTGACCCTTGTTCAGTTCCTGCAAAACGACCTTCGCCACCGCGCGCAGTGTCTCGAAGACGCCCGTGCCCTTGCTCGCGCACGCTTCGACCACGGTCTCGTTGCGTCGGCAGAGGATCTTCTTCATGTCTTCGACCGGCATG
>CAZBTT010000788.1:0-1973 GCA_964494295.1 uncultured Acidobacteriota bacterium | reverse complement strand
CCCGTGGCCTCGCGGGGCCGGGCGACGCGGCCGGCGGGTTCGGCGCGCAGTGGCTCGGCGGTTTCGAGGCACCGGGCGACGACGTGCAGGGGAGGGGAAGTCACGCGCGGCAGGGTCGCGTGCAGGGCGGCTCGAGGCGGGCAGCGGAGGGTCGCCTTCCCGACCCACTCGAGCAGGGGGGAGGCCGGTTCACTTCGCGGCTTCGCGAGACCGCGGCTGACGAAGGTGCCCGACCCCCGCCGAACCGAAAGCACCCCGGTATCGGCGAGCTGGCGATAGGCGGTGTAGATCGATCGCGGGTGCGCGCCCATTCTTCGCGCCTGGGCGCGGATGCTCGGCAGCTTGTCACCAAGACGCAGGTCGCCCGACTGGATCGCGAGCTCGATCCGGGCCACGACCTCTTCGCGCAGGGTCAGATCGGACGTGCGGCGAACCGGCTCGCTGATGTTCCCCGCGGTCCACTCGCTTCGGTCGAGGAGATCGAGCATGTCGCGGGCAGAATGGCAGCGAGGGGCCGGCTCATTCAAGCCGTGATACGCGAGCGGCTCGCGGGATGACGCGAGCGGCGTTCCGCCCCGATTTTCATTGCGGCCCCTTTCGGCATCGGCTACTGTGCGCGTCGTGACCCGGACGGAAAGCGTGAAGCCCTGGATGGTCGCCTCCGCGGCGAGCTTGATCCCCGCGATCCTCGAAGTCGTCAACGAAGCTGCCCAGGGCTGGCTCGAGCAGAGCACGGCGATACCGCGGAGGGATCTTGGCTTCAAGATCAGCATCTGGCTGATCTTCGGCGCGCTCACACCCCTCGTCTTCTTCGCTTCGAAACGGTGGCCGTTCACCCGCGTGGCCTGGACGCCCGTCGCCATCCATCTGTTGTTCGCGGTCCTGTTCTGCGCGGCCTGGACGGGGATCGGGACGCTTCTCAGGGTGTTGCTTGGCCAGGAGCGGCCCGAAGATGCTTTCGCGTTCTTCGCGAGCTGGATGTTCATCATGCTGCCGTCCGGCGTCCCCGCCTATCTCTTGCTGGTCGGCGGCGAGCATGCGATCCGCTGGTTCGCGGCGGCCTCCGAGCGCGAGGTCCAGGTCGCCCGCCTCTCCGAACAACTCGTGTCGGCGCAGCTCACCGCCTTGCAGGCCCAGCTCAATCCGCACTTCCTCTTCAATACCCTCAACACCGTCACCGTCCTCTCCCGCGACGGGGACAGCCGCCGCGCGGTTTCGGTGGTGGAGCAACTGAGCGACGTGTTGCGCCGCACTCTCCGCAAACATCGCGAAAGCGAGACGCCGCTCGGCAGCGAGCTCGAGCTCGTGCGCCAGTACGTGGCGATCGAGGAGGCGCGCTTCCCCGATCGCCTCAAGGCCCACATCGCGGTCGACCCTTCCCTCCATCGGCTCGCGGTTCCGACCTTCGCCGTGCAGCACCTGGTGGACAACGCGATCCGCCACGGTATCGCGCCCCGGATCGAAGCCGGACGCGTCCTTGTTTCGGCCCGGCGCGAGGGCGGCGACCTCGAGGTCGTGGTCAGCGATGACGGCGTCGGCGTGAGCGAACCCCACCAGGCCCGAGAGGGCCACGGGATCGCCAACACCCGCGCCCGGCTTCACGCCCTGTACGGCCCGCGGGCCTCGCTCACCCTGGTCCGCGGCGGCCACGGAGGAACCGTGGCCACCCTTCGAGTGCCCGCGCGCGAGATCGAGGTGGAGAGTGACGCCGCACCGCGCTGAGTGGAGGGTTCTGATCGCGGACGATGAGCCGCTGGCTCGTCGCGGGGTGCGCCAGCTCCTCGCCGCCTATCCCGCTTTCGAGGTGGTGGGAGAGTGCCGCAACGGGGTGGAGGCGCTTGCGAGTCTCGACGCGCTGCGACCGCATGTGATCTTCCTCGACGTGCAGATGCCCGGCCTCGACGGCTTCGAAGTGGTCCGCCAGAAGACCCCGGAGCGGATGCCGGCCATCGTGTTCCTCACCGCGTGGGAGG
>CAZBTT010000787.1:0-1979 GCA_964494295.1 uncultured Acidobacteriota bacterium | reverse complement strand
AGGACGGCTGCCGCCGAAATCGCAGATCCGCCAGATCCGGTTCGTGATGAATCCCTATGCCGCGGAGTTTCACGAGTCGCAGCCGGTGTTCATCGACGTGCAGACGAAGCCGGGCCTCGGTGAATGGGCACGAAGCACGCGCTTCGGTTTCCGCGATGAGTCGCTCAATTCGCGTTCACCGCTCGCCCCGTCCCGGGTTCCCGATTCCTATCGCCGGTTCGGTTTCGATCTCTCGGGGCCGCTGGTGAAGGGGCGCACGTCCCTCAACGTGTCGGCCGAGGGCCGGCTCACCGACACCGCGCGGACCATCCGTGCCCAGACCTCCTCCGGCGGGCTCTCTCAGCTTGCCGACTCGAGCACCGATCGCATCGACGTGTCGGCCCGCCTCGAACATGCCTGGGGGAAGACCCACACGCTGCGCGGCGAGTTCGAGACGCAGTCGCGTAACGAGGCGGGCCTCGGCATCGGCGGCCTCGACCTGCCCGAGCGCGGCTATGAGCAGGACCGTCGCGAGACCGTCGTTCGTTTCGCGGATAACGGTGTGATCTTCGGAAAGGTGGCTTCGGAGCAGCGCTTCCGCGCGCGTTTCGAGTCACTCGATTTCACATCGAACGATCCCGGTCCGTCGATCCGGGTGATGGGGGCGTTCGGCGCGGGCGGGGCCGGGATCACGGGCGGCCGCACCGCGCGCGATCTCGAGTGGGCCAGCAACTTCGATCTTTCGGTCGGCAAGAAGCATGCGCTGCGCGCGGGCTTCCTTCTGCGTGATCTCAAGGTCACAACCGACGAGCAGAGGAACGCCGCGGGAGCGTTCACCTTCGCGGATCTCGCGAGCTACGAAGCGGGACGGCCCTCTCTTTTCAGCCAGCGCGTGGGCGATCCGCGGCTCGAGTACAGCCATCGCGAAATGGGCCTCTACCTCCAGGACGAGGCTCGGCTGACGAAGAACCTGACCGTCTCGGCGGGCCTGCGCGTCGAAGGTCAGTCCAACGTCGACCGACTGTTCAACCTTGCTCCTCGCGCGGGCCTGACCTACTCGCCGAATCCGAAGACGACGATCCGCGCGGGCGCCGGACGCTTCTTCGGCTGGTACGACGCGGACGTCTACGAGCAGACGTTGCGGCTCGACGGAACGCGCGAGGTCGAAACCATCCTGAGCGACCCCTCGTGGCCGGATCCGCTAGCTTCCGCGGGACACAGCATTTCGCGGACAACTCGCCTCATCGCGAATCCCGACATCGCCCTGCCTCGCACCACACGCGCCTCGATTGGCGTCGAGCGGAACCTGGTCGGCCGGCTCCGCCTCAACGTGGACTACTCGTATCAGCGAGGAAGCAACGAATTGCGCAGCCGAAATCGCTCGATCGCGGGATCCGCGGAAAGCCTTCGCGAGATTGAGGCGACGGCCCGGTCACGGCGTCACGTGATCGACGCGAGACTCAACCTGATGCCGCAGCCAAACGCGCGTATCGGCTTCTTCTTCGGGTATCTGTGGCAGGACGCGAAGAACGAGACGTCCGGCGCGATGTCGCTTCCCGCGGATGAGCGGAACATCGCGGCCGAGTGGGGCCGCGCCCAGGGCGACATCCGCCATCGCTTCTTTGGTCTCCTGACCGGCCGCCCCGCGAAGAACTTCTCATTCTCGAGTCTCATCAGCGCGAACTCGGGAGCGCCCTTCGACATCACCACCGGACGCGACGACAACGGCGACTCGCTCCTGAACGATCGCCCCGCGGGCGTCACGCGAAACTCGGGCCAGGCCCCAGGCCGGTTCAACGTCGACGTTCGCCTCGGCTGGTCGAAGAGTTTCGGCGCCCCGCGCGCGCCGCGGCCGGGCGGTGGGATGCGTGTGGTGCGCCTCGGAGACAATGAGGGCGGCGCCCCCGACATGTCCGACCCGGGAGAGGCGAAGCGCTATCGGCTGAGCATCTACCTCCAGGCTTTCAACGCGCTCAACCGCACCAACCCCATCGCCGTCG